>JAAXHF010000202.1 GCA_012271025.1 Deltaproteobacteria bacterium
TTTATTCTGCCCTACAGCCGACAGTTCTACACCCATCCGGGCAATCTGTTGTTCTCCGACCTGTCCGAGGCCGACTATGCCTTTAACCTCCAGCGCGCGGTTGGGGCGAATCTGAGCGGCTCGCTCGGCAAGCTGTCCTACCACGCGGTGGTCACCAACAGCATCCGCGCCCTGGACGCCGGCGGGCAACAGAACGTGGGGGCTGAGGTCGCCTGGCAGGGCCGCCTGGAGTACGACCTGCTCGAACCCTACGGCTACCTGGAAAGCTCGCCCACGCCGGCGGCCGCCCCGCAGCTGTCGCTGGGCGTGGCCGCCGCCTTCAACCCGGTTGATGACGCCTCCGGCTTTCAGAACGTCAGGCCCGGCGACCGGACGACCAACGTCACTATTGACGGCGGTTTTCGCTACCTGGGCCTGAGCGTCCAGGCTGCCGGCTACTACCGGCGCAACAACTTCCAGAACGCCGACCAGATCGGCCACGAAGTCGGTCACGACTGGGGCTATTACGGCCAGCTCGGCTACTATCTGACCCAGCGCCTGGAACTCGCCGGCCGGGTCTCGGGCGTCGATTTCCACTTCGACAACAATGTCAATCGTTCCAACCCCCGAACCCGGGGCGACGTGCGCGAGTACACGGCCGGCCTCAACTACTACCTGTACGGTCACGCCGTGAAACTCCAGCTGGACTACAGCTTTCTGGACGGCGATCCGTTTGACCCGACCAGGACCAGCACTGGCGATAATCGGTTTCGGATCCAGACCCAGATTCTCTTTTAGCACCACACACGGAAGGAGGTCCTGCGTATGAAAAGGAAGACTAGAGGATGGCAAACCGGGCTGATGCTCGCCGGCCTGCTCGTCGCGTCGCTGACCGGGGCGCGGGCTGGCTGGGCCGCAGACCCGATCAAGGTCGGTATTTTACACTCGCTGAGCGGCACCATGGCGATCAGCGAAACCTCGCTCAAGGATGTCGCCCTGATGGCGATTGAGGAGCTGAATGAAAACGGCGGGGTGCTCGGCCGCCAGATCGAACCGATTGTGGTTGACCCGGCCTCGGACTGGCCGCTGTTCGCCGAAAAGGCGCGCGAGCTGATCCAGCAGGACAAGGTCGCGGTGGTGTTCGGCTGCTGGACCTCGGTGTCCCGTAAGTCGGTTCTGCCGGTCTTTGAAGAGCTGAACGGCCTGCTGTTCTATCCGGTCCAGTACGAGGGCGAGGAGTCCTCGTTCAACGTCTTCTATACCGGTGCGGCGCCCAACCAGCAGGCGATTCCGGCCGTTGAATACCTGATGAGCGAAGACGGCGGCGGCGCCGAGCGCTTTGTGCTGCTGGGCACCGACTATGTGTATCCGCGCACCACCAATAAGATTCTGAACTACTTTCTGGAATCCAAAGGGGTGGCCAAAGCCGATATCATGGAGTTGTACACGCCGTTCGGGCACAGCGACTACCAGACCATTGTGGCCGATATCAAGCGCTTTGCGGTCGGCAAACAAACCGCCGTGGTGTCCACCATCAACGGCGACTCCAACGTGCCGTTCTATAAAGAGCTGGCCAACCAGGGCCTGAAGGCCGAGGATATTCCGGTCGTGGCCTTCTCGGTCGGCGAGGAAGAACTGCGCGGGATTGACACCGCACCCCTGGTCGGGCATCTGGCCGCCTGGAACTACTTCATGTCGGTCGAGACGCCCGAGAACCAGGCCTTTGTCGCCAAGTGGGACGCGTTTGTCAAAAAGCATAACCTGCCCGGCGGCGACAAGCGGGTGACCAACGATCCCATGGAAGCCACCTATATTGGTGTCAAGATGTGGGCCCAGGCGGTCGAACAGGCCAAAACCACCGAGGTCAACGCGGTGCGCCAGGCGGTCGGCAACCAGGTCGTCCGCTCTCCGTCGGGCTTCGACATCACCATGGACGCCAAGAACCACCACCTGCACAAGCCGGTGCTGATCGGCGAAGTCCGCGAGGACGGCCAGTTCGATATTGTGTGGAATACCGACGGACCGATCCGGGCTCAGGCCTGGAGCCCGTTCATTCCCGACAGCGCCGAGAAGGTCGCCGACTGGACCTATCCGTGGGTGTGCGGCAACTGCACCGCACCGCAGTTCAAGCACTGAGCGGCGCCGGAGCCGAGCCGTAACCTCCCTCTGACAACGTGTGATGCAAAACGAAACCCACCCCGGCCTCCGGCCACCCCTCCGAGGAGGGGAACCGCCCCCATCCCCTCCTCGGAGGGGTGCCGCGCCAGCGGCGGGGTGGGTGCTCGCTGGCCCGCCAGCCCCGGCTCGGCCCACGAGCGCTGATTCCTGGGAATACGCATCACACGTTGATAAGGGGGACTGAGGGGGTTCCAGCACTCTCTCGGACGATGCGGGACGCGTATGACAGTCTGGTCTTTTCTCTTGCGGCTGAGCGTCGTGGTGATGCTCAGCCCTGTCTTTGTCAGCTCCGGGCAGGCGGCCGACACGGCCGAACTGCTCAAGGGGCTGGGAGCAAAAAGCCGCAGCCACATCAGACAGACCATCGGTGAGCTGGGTCGGCTCAACGACCCGGCCGCCCTGCCAGCCCTGGAAGCCCTGGGCGAGCGGCGCCTGCGGGTCGATGAGGCAGGCAATGTCTACATCGTCGAGGAGGACGGGCTGCGGGCCGCGCTGAGCGGCGAGCCGGTCGGCCTCGACCCCGCGCGTCTGCGCACGCCCCGGATCAATAACGCCATTCGTCGAGCGCTGCGGCCGGTGATTGCCCAGCTGCGGCTGGGCTCTCCGCAGGCCGAGGTGCGTCTGGCTGCGGCCGAAGAGCTGGCCAGGCGGCCCCGGGCCGAGATGGCCGGCCCCTTGCAGGCCGCCCTGGAGCGCGAGCAGGCGCCAGCCGTGCGTACCGCGCTGGCCGTTGCCCTGGCCCAGCTACAGCTCCAGAGCCAGGACCAGACCGAGCGTCTGGCCGCGATTGCGATGATTGGCGAGTCCGGGAATCTGGGGCTCAGGCCCCAGCTCGAAGCCCTGCTGGAGACCGACCAGGACGGCGCGTTCGTCGAGCCCGACGCGGCGGTCCGCCAGGCCGCCCAGGTGGTCCTGACCAGTTTTGAGCGCCGCCAGCTTCTGATTAACGGGTTCGGCAACCTGTTCTACGGCTTCAGCCTGGGCAGCGTCCTGCTGCTGGCCGCCCTCGGCCTGGGGATTACCTTCGGCCTGATGGGTGTGATCAATATGGCCCACGGCGAGATGCTGATGCTGGGCGCCTACGCCACCTATGTGGTCCAGGGCATATTCCAGGAGCACTTTCCGGCCCTGTTTGACTGGTATCTGGTGGTGGCCGTGCCGGCCGCCTTTGGCGTGTGTCTGCTGGCCGGCATGATCCTGGAGCGCGGCGTCATCCGTTTCTTGTACGGCCGTCCGCTGGAAACCCTGCTGGCCACCTGGGGCATCAGCCTGGTGCTGATTCAGAGCGTGCGTGTCGTCTTTGGCGCCCAGAATGTCCAGGTCGCCAACCCGGCCTGGCTGTCGGGCGGCACCGAGGTGTTGTACGGCGTTGTCCTGCCCTACAGTCGGCTGGCCATCCTGGGCTTTGTGGCCGTGGTGGTTGGCGCGGTGTGGATCGTCCTCCAGCGCACCCGCCTGGGCCTCCAGGTCCGAGCGGTGACCCAGAACCGGCCCATCGCCTCGTGCATGGGCATTTCGGTCGCCCGGGTCGATATGTGGACCTTTGGCCTGGGGTCGGGTATTGCCGGTCTGGGCGGGGTGGCTCTGTCGCAGATCGGCAATGTCGGCCCCGAGCTGGGCCGCCTGTATATTGTCGATTCGTTCATGGTCGTCGTCCTGGGCGGGGTGGGCAATATTGCCGGGACGGTGGTCGGGGCGCTGAGCCTGGGCCTGGTCAATAAGTTCCTCGAACCCGTCGCCGGCGCCGTGTTGGCCAAGATCGGTGTGCTGATTTTCATCGTGCTGTTCATCCAGCAGCGTCCCCAGGGGCTGTTTGCCCTCAAGGGACGGCTAGCAGAAGGCTAGTCCCGTGGCCGTTGTTTCCCTGACCAAGGCCCCAGCCGAGCCGCTCGAAGAGCCGCCGGGTGAGATCGCGCCGCCCGCCTCGGGCCTGCTCGGGCTCCACACCCGGGGCGGCTGGAGCCTGGTCCTGGCGGCGCTGCTGCTGGCCCTGGTCGTCGTTCCGGTCCTGAACCTGCTGCCGGCCGAGTCGGCCTTCCACCTGCCCGACTATCTCATTCCTCTGCTCGGCAAGTTCATGTGTTACGCTCTGGTCGCCCTGGCGGTCGATCTGATCTGGGGCTACGCCGGTATTCTCAGCCTGGGTCACGGCGTGTTCTTTGCCCTGGGCGGCTACGCCATGGGCATGTACCTGATGCGGGCCATCGGCACCGAGGGCGTCTACCGCAGCGAGCTGCCCGACTTCATGGTCTTTCTGGATTGGAAGGAGCTGCCGTGGTACTGGTACGGCTTCAGCAGCTTCGGCTTTGCCCTGTTCATGGCCCTGCTGATTCCGGGCCTGCTGGCCTATATCTTCGGCTTTTTTGCCTTTCGCTCGCGCATCCGCGGGGTGTATTTCTCCATCATCACCCAGGCCATGACCTACGCCCTGATGCTGCTCTTTTTTCGCAACGATACCGGCTTTGGCGGCAACAACGGACTGACCGACTTCAAGCGCATCGTGGGCTTTTCACTCCAGGAACAATCGACCAAGCTCGGCCTGTATATGGTGTCCGCAGCCGTCCTGGTGGCGGCCTACCTGGGCTGCCGCTATCTGGTCAGGTCCAAGCTCGGCCGGGTCTTGACCGCGGTGCGCGACGCCGAGAGCCGCCTGATGTTCTGCGGCTACAACCCGTACAGCTATAAGCTGTTTTTATGGACTCTGTCGGCCGTCCTGTGCGGCCTGGCCGGGGCCTTGTACGTGCCTCAGGTCGGTATTATCAACCCCAGCGAGATGCAGCCGTCCAACTCGATTGAGATGGCGATCTGGGTGGCGGTCGGCGGCCGCGGCAGCCTGTCGGGCGCGCTGCTGGGCGCGTTTCTGATCAACGGGGCCAAGAGCTGGTGTACGGTCGCCTTTCCCGACCTGTGGCTGTACATCCTGGGCGGCCTGTTCATCGCCGTGACCCTGTTTCTGCCGCGTGGGGTGATCGGCCTGTTTCGGCCGGCCGAGCGCTCCGCGCAGCCCTAGTCTGGAGTCGGTATGGAGCCCAAAGACGAGACGACTGAGCGCGATCAGGGCGGCAGCCCGGTGCTGGCCCATGTCGCCCAGCCGGGCGTGATCGACACCAGCCACGGGGTGAGCCTGTATATCGAAGACCTGACCGTCAGCTTTGACGGCTTCAAGGCCCTGGACGGGATCAGTCTGTATCTCAACACCGGCGAGCTGCGGTGTGTGATCGGTCCCAACGGGGCCGGCAAAACGACCCTGATGGACGTCATTACCGGCCGCACCCGACCCGACAGCGGTCGGGTGTTCTTTGGCAACAACCTGGATCTGACCCAGCTGTCAGAGTACGAGATCGCCCTGGCCGGCATCGGCCGCAAGTTTCAGGGACCGACCGTGTTTCAGGGCCACAGCGTGTTCGAGAACCTGGAGCTGGCCATGCAGGCGACCAAGACCGTGTGGCACAGCCTGGTGGCCCGCCTGAGCGGCGAACAGCGCGACCGCATCGGCGTCACCGCCGAGACCATCGGCCTGCTCGACCACCTCCACACCCGAGCCGGCCTGCTGTCCCACGGCCAAAAGCAGTGGCTGGAACTGGGCATGCTGCTGATCCAGGACCCCCAGCTGCTGCTGGTCGATGAGCCGGTCGCCGGTCTGAGTCAGCACGAGACCGAGCGGACGGCCGAGCTGCTGGTCTCGCTGGCCGGTCAACATACGGTCGTGGTGGTCGAGCACGACATGGAGTTTGTGCGCAGCCTGGCCCGCCGGGTGACGGTCTTGCACGAGGGACGGGTCTTGGCTGAGGGCAGTATGGCCGAGGTGCAGAACGACCCGCGGGTGGTTGAGGTGTATCTGGGAGCCTAGCGATGATCCACATCGAGCAGCTCAACCAGTACTACGGCGAGAGTCACATCCTGTGGGATGTCAGCCTCGCCATTCCGGCCGGCTCGTGTACCTGCCTGATGGGACGTAACGGGGTGGGCAAGACCACCCTGCTGAAGACCATCATGGGCATCCTGCCGGCCGCCTCGGGCAGCCTGCGGTTTGAGGACCTGGAGCTGACGAGTCGCCCGGCCGAGCTGCGGGCGCGGCTGGGTATCGGCTATGTGCCCCAGGGGCGCGAGATCTTTCCCCAGCTGACGGTTGAGGAAAACCTGCGCATCGGCCTGCCGGCGCGGCGTGACGGGCGGAGGGCGATCCCGGATATGGTGTTTGACTTCTTTCCGGTCCTGAAACAGATGCTGGGCCGGCGGGGCGGCGACCTGTCGGGCGGGCAGCAGCAGCAGCTGGCCATCGGCCGCGCCCTGGTGCTCGACCCCAAGCTGCTGATTCTGGATGAACCGACCGAGGGCATCCAGCCCAACATCGTTCAGGAGATCGGCGATATTCTGCTGCGGCTCAACCACGAGCAGGGGCTGACGATCCTGCTCGTGGAGCAGAAGCTGCCCTTTGCCCGCCGGGTGGCCGACGCCTTTGCGGTGATGGAAAAGGGCAGTGTGGTCGCCGAGGGACCCATCGCCGGGCTGACCGACGAGATTGTCCGCCGGCATTTGTCGGTCTAGCGTGTTTCACGATGAGTTGTAGCCATGCCGTACGCTCTCGTCATGCCGGACTTGATCCGGCATCCA
>JAAXHF010000023.1 GCA_012271025.1 Deltaproteobacteria bacterium
TGGACCTACCAAACGGCCCACGAACCCGACATCACCGGCGAGCTGTCCGCCACTCTGAACGGGACGGAGATACAGATGAACGGCGCCTCGCTGCCGCCAAACATAAAGCTGTCCCAAGTACGCATAGCCGTGGACTACGACGCCCGCTACTCCGAGTGAGCAGGCGCGAACCGCCGGGCTTGGCGCAGGACACGCCGAGAACCTGACCATTGCCGAAGAAAATCCTGTCCCTCCATGTTTGACTCTCCACCTTCACGTTGCCGCCGGGTGCGCCGCCAGCTCCCGGCCTGTCTTGCGGCCCAGGCCGTAGAATAGAGTCACCAGCAGGCAGACGCCCGCCGCCCCGGTTATCGCCAGCGGCCAGCCCACTCCGGCGGCGGCCAGTGTCAGGGGCCAGGCCCCCAGGAAGTGCAGGCCGGGCACCAGGTGCAGCACCCCCATCACCCGGCCGCGCACCTCCGCCGGGGACGCCAGTTGCGTTATCGTGGTCGTCAGCGGCCACACCCAGCCGATGGCCACCACCCCTACCAGCAGGGTGAATACCCAGGTCGCCCAGAACCAGCCGCCCCAGGATGTCCCGGTCAGGTCATCGAAAGACCCGCTCCAGGCGAACAGCGTCAGCAGAACCACGAAGGTCACCAGGCAGAACAGCAGCCAGCGGTAGAGCCAGGCCCGGTGCATGAGCGTCAATGTCAGGCTGCCGGCGAGGGCCCCGATACCCGAGCCCAGCAGCAGCAGTCCCACCTCGGAGGCGCCGCTGTCGAGCTGCTCCTTGGCGAAGGCGGGTATCACCTGGAGATGCGCCATTCCGAACCCGCCAAAGAAGCAGGTCATCACCAGGACGGTCAGCAGCATCGGAGTATCGCGGATGACTGCCAGCCCCTCCCCGATGTGGCGCAACAGCGGCTGGTGGCCTGCCGCAGGGGGACGGTATGCCCCGCGCACCATGCCCAGCAGGAGAACGCTGGCCCCGTAGCAGGCGGCGTTCAGGACCAGCACCATGCCGATGCTCCACTGGTCTATCAGAACCCCGGCCACGGGCGGGCCGACGATCCTGCCGGCGTGCTGCGCCGCGTTGAACTGCGCCACGGCGTCCAGCAGCCGGCGCTCGCCCACCAGGTCCCCAAGCATCGCCAGCCTGGCGGGCATATTCAACGCCTGCAACACTCCCAGCAGGGCCGCCGACAGGTAGATGTGCCAGAGGTCCACGTTTTCCGTGATGGTGAGCGCGGCCAGCCCGGCAATCATGGCCCCCACCATCGCCTGGGTGGCCATGAGGAGCAGCTTGCGGTCCATCCGGTCGGCGATGATGCCCCCGGCCAGCAGGAAGGCGATGTTGGGCAAGCCGTACAGGGAAATGGTCAGCCCCAGCCGGGTCTTGTCGCCAGTGACCTCCAGCACCAGCCATCCCAGGACCAGGAACTGCATCCCCTGGGACATGGCCTGTGCCAGCGACCCGGCCCAATACCAGCGGAAAGAAGGAACCTGCCACGGCCCCGATACCCGGCTCCATATAGACGCAGAGGCCGAAGCGGGAGGCGTGTCGGCTACCAATGAGATGTTCTCATAACTGGGTTGTTCATTGTGGCAGGCTGAAACTTGTACGACGCAGCGCTCACGAAGCCAAGTCCGGTATGCCCATGCTGACGCTGCGGTAGCTGCCGTTGATGGCGCGGGTCTGGTGGCCCTGGCCGGTCATGTCCTCGGCCAGCAGCACGTCGCCCGGTTGGAACTGGCGGGTGGAGCCGTCGCCGCAGATGACTTCCATCTGCCCCTCCAGCACGATGAGGTACTGGCGGCGGGTGGGGTGATGCCAGTCGCTGAAGCTGTTTTCGGCGGAGCGGCGAAACACCAGGTCTTCGCCGGACTTGGTGGCGACGCGCAGCACGTCCTCGCTGGGCAGCCCCAGGTCTTCGAAGTGCGACTGGCCGTCGCCGCCGGTATAGATGCGAACCAGCATAAGAATCTCCCAACTCGGATTGGCGCGCCGCGACAGGACGCCGCAGACGCCAACGCAAGTATAATCTATCTCGTGTTGTCTGAATCAGGATTTTCAGGATAAAAGGATTTACAGGATAAGTT
>JAAXHF010000501.1 GCA_012271025.1 Deltaproteobacteria bacterium
GCGTTGTTGACCAGAATATCGACCCGCCCGTAATGCGCGGCCGCCTGGGCCACGAACGCGTCAATGTCTTCGCCCTTGGTGACATCGGCCGGGATGGCCAATACCTCGCCGCCGGTCTGCGCCCGCACGTCGGCTGCGGCCTGTTCCAGCACGTCCGGCCGCCGGGCACAGATGGCGACCTTGGCGCCTTCCCGGGTGAGACACACGGCGATTCCCTTGCCAATCCCTTCGCTACCACCGGTAATCAGAGCGACCTTGCCTTGTAATCCGAGTTCCATAGCGTTTTCCTCCTCACAAAATTTCTGGGCCTCAGGCCCCATCGGTCTCTTGTTCTGCCTGGACAACCACGCCGGCCGAACGCAGGTGCTCGACCTCGGCCTGGCTGTATCCCAAGCCGGTCAGCACGGCCTCGGTATGCTGGCCGAGTAGCGGTGCGGGCGTGCCGGTGTGACCCGGCGTGCGGCTCAGCTTGACCGGGATGCCCAGCGTCCGAATCGACCCAGCCCGAGGATGCTGCTGGCTGATAATCATCCCGTTGTGCACAACCTGGGGGTCGCTGAACACCTCCGCATAGGTCTGGACCGGTGCGGCCAGAACGTCGTACTCGGCAAAGCGGGCCAGCCAGTCGGCCGCCGACTTGTCTCGGAAGCGTTCTTCGAGCAGAGCGTGGAGGGCGTCGGCGTGCAGGCCACGGGATTCCCGCGAGGCAAAGCGCGGGTCGGCACAGATGTCGCGCAGCTCGGGGATTTTGCCCAGCCGCTGCCACCAGGCTTGCGAGGCCGCTACCAGGGCGAAGGCGCCGCCCTGAGCCTCAAAAATCCGATACGGGGCTGGGGCAATGCCGTGTCCGGCCCCGGCCTTTTTGGGTGGGACGCCGGTGTTCAAGTAGGTCGTCGCCTCCATGGCTTGCAGGGCCAGCAGGCTGTCCAACAGCGAGAGTTCGATTTTCTGGCCGATGCCCAGCCGCTGCCGACCCAGCAGTCCAATGGCAACGCCGTAGGCACAGTGAAACGCCCCGACCATGTCGGCCACCAGCGTCCCGACCGTAGTCGGCGGTCCGTCGTCCCAGCCGGTGATGCTGACCAGCCCGGAGAAAGCCTGAATCAGCAGATCCTGGCCGGGCCGCTCGCGCTCCGGCCCCTCCTGACCGTAGCCCGAGACCGCGCAGTAGATCAGCTGCGGGTTCTCGCGGCTGAGCCGCTCATAGCCCACCCCAAGCTTGTCGGCAGCACCGGGCCGAAAATTTTCTATGAACACGTCGGCCGTCCTGACCAGACGGTATAACACCTCACGGCCGGCGTCCTGCCTGATGTCCACGGCCAGGCTGTGCTTATTGCGGTTGCGGGCCAGAAAAAACAGGTTCTCGCCACCCCAGTCTTTGCTACCCGCAGCCCGCATCGGATCCCCGCCGGGCAGGGTTTCGATCTTGATCACCTCGGCGCCCATATCGGCCAGCATCTGGGCGCCAAACGGTCCGACCAGAAAGCGCGACATATCCACCACCCGTACGCCCTGGAGCGGCCGGGCAGAGCTGGCGGACGGTGGGCGTGAGCCTTGGGCTGCCCGGCGCTGCTTGAGTTCGGCCAGCTGACGTTCGAGGTCGGCAATGCGTTGATCAAGATCGTCCATGCTTCCTCCCCAGGCTGTCGGCAATCGACCAAGACGGTATAGTGTATCCGGGGCGGGTTTGGCAATGCTGGGCTTTTTTGGTATGGCCCGAAAAGGCAGCGACCCGCCCGCAGCTCAGGTTTCAGCGGTCCGCTCCCCAGGAGGTCAGACATGGCAACACTTCAGACCGGCAACGTCGAAGCCAACGGCATCCGTTTTCACTATCTCGAAGCCGGCCAGGGCCCGCTGGCTCTGTGTCTGCACGGCTTTCCGGACAACGCCTATTCCTATCGCGCACTGCTGCCGACCCTGGCCGAGGCCGGATTCCGGGGTGTGGCCCCGTTCATGCGCGGTTACGCGCCAACCGCCCCGGCTCCGGACGGACGCTACCAGTCGGTGCTGCTGGCCCAGGACGCGGTGGCCCTGATTGACGCTCTGGGCGCCGACCAAGCGTGTGTGGTCGGCCACGACTGGGGCGCGCTGGCGACCTATGGCGCCGCCGCCCTGGCGGCCGACCGGGTCCAGAAGATCGTCACCATCGCGGTCGCCCATCCCGGAGCGCTGCTGGGCGCCATGGCCACGGACTACGACATGATTAAGGGCGGCTGGCACGCCTATTTTTTCCAGATGCCGTTTTCCGACCAGGCTGTCGCCGCCAACGACTACGAGTTCATCAGACGCTGGTGGCAGGACGCCTCACCCGAATACGACATTCCCGACGAGGTCATGGACAGCGTCAAAAACACCTTTCGTCAGCCCGGGGTGGTCACGGCAGCCCTCGACTACTACCGCCACACCTTCAACCCGGACAAGCGCGACCCGGCCCTCCAGGACCTCCAGGAACGCCTGACCCAACCGACCCAGGTTCCGACCCTGGCCCTGCACGGCACAAAAGACCGGCCCGGCCGGCTGGCCGCCTTTGAGGCCATGGATCATCTGTTTGCCAAGGGCCTGGACAAAGAGATTTACCCCGGCACCGGACACTTCCTGCATCTGGAGCGGCCCGAGGCGGTGAATCAGCGTATCGTCGCCTTTCTGAGGTAGGGGCAAGGCCAGTGGCCAGTGACCAGTGGCTAGTGGCTAGCCGCCCAGGTGTAGAGGCAACTCCCCGTGGTTGCCCTGCCGCGATTGCCCCTGCGGCCCCCCGGCCTACCCGCCCAGCCCATACAGCCGCACACAGTTGTCAGCCACAATAGACTGCATGTGGTCGGCCGGCACCCCGGCAAAGTGCCGGTCCAGAAACTGCTGCGACTCCGGCCAGCTGCTGTCCAGGTGCGGAAAGTCTGACGACCACATCATGCGATCAACGCCAATGAACTCACGCAGCATGACCCCCGGCACATCGTCAATAAAGGTCAGGTAGCAGTGCTCGCGCCAGTACTCGCTGGGCAGGCGCCGACAGCGCACCATGGGGTCCTTGGCCATGCTGCGGCGATGGTAGCCCCAATCCAGACGGTGCAGAAAATTGGCCGCCCACGACAGCTCGTTCTCGGCCGAGATCAGGCGGAGGCCGGGATGACGATCAAACACCCCTTCCAGGATAAAGGTGGCAAAAGCCCGGGCCATGCGAACCGGCAGCACGGCATAGCCGACGGCCGCACTCTCCTCGCCGGTCTCGTCCCGGGTCCAGTTCACATTGGCGTGCCCGGAGGCGATGATGTGCAGGCTGAGCGGCAGGCTCAGCTCGGCCAGCGTCGCCCACAGCCGATCCCACTCGGGCGCCGAATAGCGCGAGCCGTCCGGCGTATCCTGGGGCAGCAGCACGCCGACCAGCCCCTTGTCCTTGGCCCGGCGGCACTCCCGGATCGCCCACTCGATGTCGAAGACCGGGACCACGGCAATGCCGAACAAGTCCTGGGGATGGGCGTGACAAAAATCGCTCAGCCACGCGTTATACGCCTGACACACCGCCTGCTGGAGCTGCGGGTCGGGAATCCCGAACGCCCGCATGGTGTAATTCGGATACAAGACCTCGGCATCGACTCCATCCAGGCGCATATACTCGACCCGGGCGGCGGGCTGCCAGTCCTTGGCATCCGTGGCATAGCGCTGGTCGCCCTCGGCCGCTGCGGCATACGCCTTGTCCCGATTTCTGGCTACCGCGCCCATCGGACGCCGGGCCACGTGGGACGGCAGGCCCTCACACACCCAGCGGTCACCAGCGTCAGTCGAGACGACCTGCGGGCCGCGGGCTGTGTAAGCCCGCGGCAGATAGCGCTGCCACAGGTCGGGCGGCTCGATGGCGTGCGAATCGGCTGAGATCACGCGATAGTGTTTCATGGCTGACTCCTTTCTCTAGCGAAACGCCGCAATCGTTTCCTGGAGGGCAACCATCTGATTGCCGTTGGCCGACGAGGGCACCAGAATCGGCGTCTTCAGCCCGGTGTCATACCAGGCCTCGACGCCGTCGCGCACCTCGGCGACGCTGCCGTACAGCGTCGTCTGTTGCAGCCAGCGGTCGGACATCAGGCTCGGAATCCTGTCGGGTTGCTTATCGGCGACCGCCTGCTGGATATCCCGCATCTCTTCTTCAAAGCCGGCCTCAATCCAGTACTGCTGGTAGTTGGGCAGGCTCACATACGAGCTGAGGATGCGGCGCAGGACCTTGGCGGCCGCAGCCTTGTCGTCGGTAATCACGGTCGGGATCATATTGCCGACAAAGAAGTCGTCGTCCCGCAGCTTTTCGGGCGGCAGAAAACCGAGTGAGGTCGTCATGTGCGAGCGCGCGGCGTTGGCCCACACCGCGCCCTGCGAAATCTCGGCCGACAGCTTGGCCATGGCCTTGCGCAGGGTGGCCAGAATGATCGGCGGCAGGCTGTCGTTTCTGGGCAGCCCGGCGCGCAGGTCGTGGATGAACTGGCGCACGTCGGCCAGCGGTTTTCCGACCTGGAGGTCCAGGCGTTTATGGACTGGGCCGTGGCTCACCCCGATGCCGAAACGGAAGCGGCCGCCCGAAAGTTCATGGATCAGGGCTGCGGTTTGGGCGTAATCGTAGGGGTGACGGGTGTACAGGTTGGCAATGCTGGTGCCGAACGGGATCTCGCTGGTCACCAGGGCCAAGGCTTGGCATAAGCCCAGGCCATCGCCCACGCTCTGGCAGTAGATGCCGCTAAAGCCTTCGCGTTCGAGCTGTTGGGCGACATCCAGGGTTGCCTTACGTCGGCCGGCAACCGCGACGAGCGCAACCGCAGGTTTGGGGTGTGGCATGACGAGTGTCCTCCTTTGTCAGGCTCGCCCGGATCATAGCCGGAGTGGGCGGGTTTTGCTACGAGAGGCGCTGCGGAGGGTGTTCGCCGGCGGCGAGTAAAATCCGACGTAAGTTTATCCGCTCGGGGCGATTCAGCTGCAGCGCGTCTACCGTCGCCCGGCCGGTTGCCGTCCGTCCCACGATTTGAAGCGCATCTTCGCTCCACATAAAATGTCGTCCCCAACGCTGCCGACGAGGATGAAAGAGCAGCACGCTGCGATCTGTCTGCGGGTCACGGAACCGCATCTTTATATATTTGTGGGCGTTGCACCACGGGCATGACCAAGCGAGATTGTCTAAACTTGTCTCGCCGCCCGCATCGCGAGGAACAATATGTTCACAATGAAATGGGGCATTCGTGTAACGCGCGGGACAGCCGCAGTATTCGCAGAGTCCGCGTGCGCGAAGATTGACCTGTCGTCGGACAGCGGCAGAGACTCGTTCACTCGACATCGTCGGCGTTCTGCAATCCGAGGTCTGCCAGCAATGCAGGCACGGTAGTCCCTCGGTATTTCGCCAGACTGATGAGTGCCCCTAAGCGTTTGGCGTTCCGGGATTCCAGCTGCTGAACCAAGGACTGATACTCCTCAAGCTCACCCTCAGTCAGCGTTTGGCGTTCGCACTTGCGGCGAAGCCGTTCATAGCGGTGCTGGTGAGGGTCGGGCAGGCGTGTATTCTCCTGAATACACACCAGGAGTTTCTTTTCTTTATTGATTCGGACGCCGTTCTTTTTCCGTAAGGCGTCGAACGCTTGCGAGAATTCTCGCCATTCAGTAGGTGATAACTGCTCCACTGCCGCAATGAGATGCTTCACATCCAATTGCGCCGGAACTTGAACAGTTGGCATAGCAGGTTTCCTCTTTGTCTTTCTACTCTACTGCGCTCTCGCACTACCGTCTACCGTCAAACAACTCCGCCCTTTCCGCCCGGCCCTTGCCCGGTTCGATTGCCTCACGTATGAGCCACACTCAGTACACCGACAGGAGGATGCCATGAGCATGTGGACGACCGAAACACACGACGGCGTTGTCGTTGCCCGCTATCACAATCCGCCGATGAATTATTTCTGCGCCGAGGGAGCCCAAGAGCTGAGCCGACTGATTGACACCTGGCGCGACCCGGCCTATCGCGCCGTGGTCTTAGGCGGCGGACTGGAGGGCAAATTCATCACCCACTACAGCGTCGAGGAACTCGTTGAGCTAGCCCGCGACCGGGAAAAGATGCGTAGCCTGGGCACCTCGCTGACCGCCGGCTATCACGCCATGCTGCTGCGGCTGCGCAACCTGCCCAAGCCGGTCATCGTGGCCATGAACGGCGATACGATGGGCGGCGGCTTTGAGCTGAGCCTGGCCTGCGACATTCGTATCGGCCAGCGTGGCGACTATCGCTTTGGCCTGCCCGAGGTGAAGCTCGGCATTCTGCCGGGCGGCAGCGGCACACAGCGCCTGTCGCGCCTGATTGGCGCCGGCCGGGCAATCGAGTTTGTGCTGCGCTCGCGGGTGGTCCGTCCCGAAGACGCCTTGGACCTGGGTCTGGTCCATGAACTGGCCGACGACGCCCTGGCCCGCGCCCAGGAGATCGGCCACGAAGTCGCCGGCTTCCCGCCGCTGGCCGTGGCCCGGGCCAAGCACGCCGTCTATGCCGGGAGTGACACCCACCTGGACGCCGGTCTGGATATCGAGAGCGCCGACTTCCTGGAGACCATGCTGTCGGACGACGGCCTGCTGGCCATGCAGACCTATATCGACCTGCCCTACGACCAGCGCCGCGACTGGCTCGAACGGCCGACCAATCCCGGCTATACGGGCAAATAACGGTCGGGACTCAGTTCCAGGGTTGGCGGATCTCGCAGCTGGTGAGAAATTCCTGAAGCTGGCGGATACCGCCCTTGCTGACCAGGGTGCTGCGCAGGTTCAGCACCCGCAGGCTGCTCAGGCCCTGGAGCAGGGGCAGCCCGGCATCGCTGATGCGGGTGTCGTACAGCCACAACACGCGCAGCCCGCTCAGGTGCTTGATGTGCTCGAGCCCGGCATTCGCCACCCGGGTGCCGGACAGCTGGAGGTATTGCAGGGCGTTGGCCGCCAGACCGGCCAGCGGCGACAAATCGGTCGACGCCTGCGGGGTGACGTTCAGGCGCAGTTCCTTGCCGGCCGAGATCTCAACCCGCCCCTGAGCCCGGCCGGACTTCTCCCAAAAGGCGTACATCTCGGGCGCAAAGACCTTACGGACGAACAGCTCGCCCAGCGAACGGTCGGCCGGAAAGGCAACCGTCCGATCCGGCAGCGGGGCGCTGACCTCGGGGTCATCGCGCATGAACGGCAGCAGCGGGTCGTCAAGACGTTTGAATTGTTTCTTCATCAGCGGTGGTGTGGGAGTCGGGGGCCGGTCGGTCCGGCCCCCAGGGGTCTGTGCGGGCTTAGATCGCCCGGTAGGCGGCAAACGACTGGGTTGACGAGCGGGCTTTCGGATCGACGATGACGTTAATCACGGCCGGTTTTCCAGAGGCCACCGCCCGTTCCAGAGCGGGCCGGATGTCCTCGGGTTTTTCCACATATTCGCCGTGCGCGCCAAACACCTTGGCCATCTCGTCGTAGCGACTGAAGCCCAGGTCACGCCCGGCGTTCATCACTCCCGCGCCGGCCCAGCCACCATTATTGCTGATCACAACGATGGCCGGGATATTGTGACGCACCATGGTGTCGATCTCCATGCCGTTCATGCCAAACGAGCCGTCGCCGCTCAGCACGATGACCTGGGTGCCCGGCTTGGCGACTTTGGCGCCTACGCCAAACGCGGCGGCCACCCCCATACAGCCATTTGGACCGGCGTTGACCCGATGGCCGGGCGCGTGGGTGGGAACAGACTGACGGGCAAAATTCAGAATTTCGTGTCCGTCAACCACCACAATGGCGTCCCGGTCCATGAATTCACGCACTTCTTTACACAGCTGCAACGGATGCATCGGCGAAGAAGGCGTATTCATGATCTCTTCGGATTTTGCCTGCGAGCGCTGGTCGTAGCCGCGCAGCGCCTCGATCCAGTCGGCCGGCGTTTGGATGCTGTCGGCGCCTTCGTTGATCAACTGGCGCAAGACCGTTTTGGCGTCGCCCACGATGCCGACATCAACCGGGCGATTGCGGCCGATCTCTTCGTCGGCAATATCGATCTGGATGAACTTCACATCCTCGGCAAAACGCGGCGGCTGGCCAAAACCGATAATGAAGTTAAAGCGGGTGCCAACCACGAGGACCACATCGGCTTCCTTCCAAGCGCGGTTCCGGGCACCGGGGAAACTCAGGGTGTGGTCTTCTTCAATCACCCCCCGGCCCTGGGGGGTGGTGAAAAACGGAATGCCGCTGGCTTCGACAAACTCCTTGAGTTCGGCCATGGCGCCCGACCAGAACAGCCCGGTGCCGGTCAGGACCAGCGGACGCTGGGCGCCTCTGAGCAGGCTGATGGCCTGGCTGACCTGATCCGGATCGGCGGAAATGCGGGGAATCGCGTGCGGCCGCTTGACAAACGGCGCTTCTTCTTCCTCGACCTCGCGGTACAGCACGTCACCCGGCAAATCGAGATACACCGGTCCCGGCTGGCCGCTGGTCGCAATGCGAAATGCCTTGTTCACCAGCTCTGGGATACGTCGGGCGTCTTTGACCCGCTCGGCCCACTTGGTGATGGGTTTGAACATGCCGACCTGGTCCATTTCCTGGAAGGCGCCCATGCCGTCCTGCGAAATTGCGCTCGCTCCGCCCAGGGCAACAACCGGGATCGCATCCAAAAAGGCATTCCCCACCCCGGTGATCAGGTTCGTCACGCCCGGCCCTGAGGCGGCAAAACACACCCCCGGCTTGCCCAGCACGCGGCTGTAGGCATGCGCGGCCATGGACGCGGCCTGCTCATGACGGCAGTCAACAGAACGGAACCCAATCTCGATGCACTTCGATGCCACATCGACCATCGGGCCGCCGGTGATATAAAAAACCGTGTCCACTCCTTCATCTTTGAGCGATCTTACGACAAGAGAATTTCCATCAACCTTGGCCATACTAGCTCCCTCCTTTCAGAAGCCCTTCGCAGTCTTAAAAACAGGAGATCAGCAGCGCGTCTGATCGGACGCATCATAGTCACACTCGCCACAAAAATGCCAGAGGCGGCAGGCTGCTAGGCGACCCGAAGCTGCACCTGGCGCTCAACCGACAGGGCGACGCTCATGGTCGGCGTGGTATACGCGTAGCCAATACGGCCCAGCCCATCGATGAGAATCAGTCCGGCCTCACCACCCGTGCGTTGCCCGAGCTGTTGCAGCGCGGTCTGCGCCGCCCAGCCCGGCTCCCGACCGCCGCCCAGCAGCTCGACCGCCGTCCGGGCCAGGGTAGTGCGGAGAATGGGCTCGCCGTCGCCGGTGGCCGAGCAGCCGCCGAGTCCGTTATCGGCGTAGGTGCCGGCCCCGATAATGGCCGAATCACCGACCCGCCCGCTGCGTTTGTGCACCAGGCCGCCGGTCGAGGTGGCGGCGGCCAGATTGCCGGCCGTATCCTGGGCCACCGCGCCGACCGTTCCCGGCGTTGCCGCGCCCCGGCCGGTCCGCCAGCGCTGGTACTGCCGGGCGGTAATCAGGCTCTGAGCCGACACTGTCGGAACCGCCCGCTCGCGGGCGAAGCGCCAGGCGCCCGGGCCGACCATAAAGGCGTGGCGGCCGTCTTCCAGCACGGCCCGCGCCAGGCGAATCGGATTGCGCACCCCGGCCACCGCCCCGACCGCGCCGACCCGGAAGGCCGCCCCGTCCATGACCGAGGCGTCAAGCTCGATCGTGCCGTCCTGGGTCAGGCAGGAGCCAAGGCCGGCGTTAAAGACCGGATCGTCTTCGAGCACGGCAACGGCGCTGATGACCGCGTCGAGCGCGCGGCCGTTGTGGGACAGAATACTCCAGCCGGCCGCAAAGGCCGAGATCAGACCCCGCTCGCGCTGGCTGCGCGAATCCGGGTCTGCGGCGCCCGCCCCACCGTGAAGAATCAGGGCTGCTGGCATGGGAAGGGAGGCGGCCCCGGACTCTACAGATTCAGCTCTTGGGCCACCACCTCGCGGTGCACCGGCGCACTGCCGAAGGCCGCCTCAGAGGCCAGCCCGCGGCGGTAAAACAGGTGCATATCGTGCTCCCAGGTAAAACCGATGCCGCCGTGAACCTGAATGGCCTCGCTGGTCACGGTTTTGCACATGTCGCTGCAATACGCCTTGGCCATGGGGACGGCCTGGCGGGCTTCGGGCACATTCTCATCAACCGTCCAGGCTGCATAATAGGTCAGCGAACGGGCGTTCTCGACCTGGACCATCATGTCCACGCACTTATGCTTGACAGCCTGAAAACTGCCGATCGGCTTGCCGAACTGGACCCGCTCCTTGGCGTAGGCGACCGCCATATCGAGCGCCTGCTGGCCGGTGCCGACCATCTCGGCACACAGACCGGCCATGGCCTGGTCGAGCGTCCGCTGGACAATCGGCCAGCCCGCGCCCACCTGGCCCAAGACCTGGGCGGCGGGCACGGCCACATCCTGGAAGGCCACATGGCACTGGCGACGGGTCATATCGACCGTCTTGAGTTGGGTGACCGTCACCCCAGGCGCCTTGGCATCGACCACAAACAGACTGAGGCCGTCCTCGACCGTTGCGCCCTGCCCGGTCCGCGCCACCACAACGAGCTGATCCGCCACATGCGCGTCCGGTACAAAAAACTTCTCGCCCGACAGCAAGAAGTCCTCGCCCTTGGGCGTCGCCGCCAGCGCCACGCCGCCCGCGTCATAGCGGCCGCTCTTTTCGGCCAGGGCCAGGCTCAGGACGGTCTCACCAGCCGCCACGCCGGGCAGGATGGCGTTCTTCTGCTCGTCCGAGCCGCCGGCGAGAATGGCCGGCGTTCCCAACAGGGCGGTGGCCAGGAACGGCCCGGGCAAGAGCGAGCGGCCCATCTCCTCCAGGATCACCACCATGTCCAGGAAACTGCCCCCGACCCCGCCGTGGGCTTCGTCAATCAGGATGGCCGGCCAGCCCTGCTCGGCCACCTTTTTCCACATCTCGGTGGCGTGGGCGCTGTCATCCTCCATCATCTTGCGGACGAAGCTGCTCGGACACTCGTTATCGAGAAACCGACGGGTTGCGTCGCGCAGCATCTCCTGTTCTTCGCTGAAACCGAAATTCATAGCTCCTCCTGCAACAGGCGCCGGCTAGCCCTTCGGCAAGCCCAACACCCGGTCTCCGACAATATTGCGCATAATCTCCGAGGTGCCGCCGGCAATCGTGTACAGGCGCGAGCGCAGCGCGCAGCGCGACCAGTAGCCGCCGTCGAGACCGTGGCGGTCGCCCAGCTCGATCTGTCCGTACGGCCCGAGCAGGGCGGTCGCAAAATGAGCGACGCGAATGAACAGCTCACTGCCGGCCAGCTTGGCAATCGAGCCCTCCGGCCCGGGCGGCTCGCCCTTGAGCTGGCGCGTCAGCATGCGGTAGCCGTTGTACTTGAGCGCCTGGGTGGCCACGTGGAAGGCGGCAATCTGCTGGCGCACGTCGGGGTCCTCGGCGGCCGGACGGCCGCCCAGAGGCAGCCGCTGGGCCAACTCGGTCAGCTGTGCAAGCATGGGCTCCAGGTTGTAGACCATGCCGAAATTGGCCCGCTCAAACATGAGCGTTGTCACCGCCACCTGCCAGCCCTGATTTTTTTCGCCGACGATATTGGCCTTGGGAACGCGCACGTCTTCAAAGAACACCTCGTTGAACTCGGCGTCGCCGGTCATCTGGGTCAGTGGCCGCACCGTGACCCCGGGCGTCTTCATATTGACCAGCAGGTAGGACAGGCCCTTGTGTTTGGGGGCGTCGGGGTCTGTCCGCGTGACCAGAATGCAGTAGTCGGCCTTATGGGCGTAGCTGGTCCAGACCTTCTGACCGTTGACCACAAACTCATCGCCGACCTCAACCGCCCGGGTCTGCAGGGACGCCAGGTCGGAGCCCGAGTCCGGCTCGGAATAGCCCTGGCACCACACCTCGTCGGCATTCATGATCTTGGGGATGTAGCGCCGCTTTTGTTCTTCGGTTCCCCAGTGCATCAGGGTCGGGCCGACCAGAGACAGACCGAGCGGGTTGGCCAGACCGGGCGAGCCGGTTCGCGCCATCTCCTGCTGATAAATCGTCTGCTCAATAATGGTCGCCCCGCGGCCGCCATACTCCTTGGGCCAGTGGATGCCGACCAGCCCGGCGGCGTGGAGCTTGCGCTGCCAGCGCAGCTTGACCCCGAAGCGCTCGTCGGGGTCGATCAACTCGAAGCGGGCCGGATCGTAGCCCTCGGGCGGATTGGTCTCCAGCCACGACCGGAGTTCCTGACGAAAGGCTTCTTCCTGGGGGGTGTAATCAAAATCCACACGACTCTCCTGCTCAGGGGCGGTTCGGGGGCGAATTATAGTTTTCAGCCGCCGCGAACACAAGCCGACGCAGAGCGTCGGCTGGGAAGTCAAAGATCAAAAGTCAAAACGCAAAAGTCAAAGCTGAAAACACTGCCCGCCTGTCTCCTCTTCACCTTTGCCATTTGACCTTTGCCATTTGACCTTTGATTTTTTTCTCTTCTCATATAGTCTCGGACCGGTAGACAGAAAAACGAAGGAGGAAACCCATGAGCGACAGTTTCTACCCCAAAGACGGTATGAGCAGCCTGCGTAAGCTGCGGAACGCCCGCCCCGAGTTGTTCAAGGCCTTTGTCGAGTTCGATACCAAGGTGTTTGAAGACGGCGCGCTCAGCGTCAAGATGAAAGAGCTGATCGCCGTGGCCACCGCCCATGTCACCCAGTGTCCGTACTGCATTGACGTGCACACCAAGCGGGCCGAGCAGGCCGGCGCGTCGCAGGAAGAAATCGCCGAAGCCATCTTTGTCACCATGGCTCTGCGGGCCGGGGGCGCTTTTGCCCACAGCACAGTGGCCTTCAGCGCACTGGAACACGGCTAGCCCACCCAGCCCGGTCCTGCGGTCGCGCTCGTGGACCGGGTAACGCACGCCGGACGGACATGGTCTCGCCTCCCCCCAGCCCGGCCCGCTTGCGGGCGGCCAAAAAGCGCCTCATTTTTCCGCTGGATGTCGCAACGCTGGCCGAGGCCGAAGCGTATGTCGAGTTGCTGGCCGACGAGGTCGGGGTGTTCAAGGTGGGCAAACAGCTCTTCGTGCATGCTGGCCCGGAGGCGGTCCGGCTCGTCCAGCGCCGGGGCGGACAGGTGTTTCTGGATCTCAAATTCCACGATATTCCCCGCACCGTGGCCCAGGCCGGAATTGAGGCCGCCCGCCTGGGGGTGGCCATGTTCAACGTCCACGCCGCAGGCGGCCCGGACATGATGCGGATGACCCGGACCGAGGTCGCCAAACGTTGTCGGGCCGAAGGCTTGCGGCGTCCGCTGATCCTGGCCGTCACCGTCCTGACCAGCCTGAACGCCGACGACCTGCGCCAGACTGGGGTTGCCGCCGGTCCGCAAACACAGGTCGTCCGCCTGGCCAGACTGGCCCAGGCGGCGGGTCTGGGCGGGGTGGTGACGTCTCCCCACGAACTCTCCCGCCTGCGCCGCGAATGCGGTCCTCGGCTGCGCCTAATCGTGCCCGGGGTGCGGCCGCCGGGGGCGGACTGGGATGACCAGAAGCGGGTGCTCAGCCCGCAACAGGCGATGAGCCGCGGCGCCGACTATGTGGTGGTGGGGAAACCGATCCGAGACGCGGCCGACCCGCGTCTGGCCGCCCGGCAGATCGTCAGCGATATGGCCTGTGGGCTTGCCCGGCGAGCCGGCTAGGGCGCGCGGGAAGCGGCGGCACTATGGCCACGGGGTACATCGTCGGCCGATACCGGGACGTTGGCCGGGAAACGGCTCAGACACATCCGCTGCCAGGGGGGCAGCGAATCGTCTGCCGGCGCGTCAAAGCGGTAGACAATATCATCCGGCCGGACAAAACCGAACTCTTCGCGGGCGATGTGTTCCAGAAACGTGTCGTCGGTCTCCAGCCGCTGCATGCACACCCGCAGGGCCTGACTTTCACGCAGCCGGGCAAATACCGCAGCCTCGAGGGCGGCCTGCTCCTGGGCCAAGCCCCGCAGGTGCAACAGCCCCCAGCCGCCGAACACGATGGACAGACCGAGCAGCACGTAGACGCCCAGGACCGTTGGCAGCCACACGACACGCAAGGAAAGAAAGCGACCCACGAGGCGTATTGTAGGTCCACCCGGCTCCCCACGCAACGGTGGCGTAGGGGCAGGCCCCCGTGCCTGCCCAGCGTGAGGCAGGACTCAGAGAGGAGACACCAGCATGAAGATCAAGTCTGTCCGGGGTCGAGAAATTCTCGACAGCCGGGGCAACCCCACCGTTGAGGCGGATGTGATCCTGACCAGCGGCCTGATCGGTCGCGCGGCCGCACCGTCCGGCGCTTCGACCGGTGCCCACGAGGCCTGGGAGCTGCGTGATCGACGCAAAAAGCGCTACGGCGGAAAAGGCGTGCAACAGGC
>JAAXHF010000015.1 GCA_012271025.1 Deltaproteobacteria bacterium
TCATCTCGGGCTGGGTGTGTGAGGCCGAGCAGATCGAGCTGGAAATTGACGGCGAGGCCGTCCTGAGCGTTCCCTACGGCACCGACCGGGAGGACAGCCTTGAGCCCTGCGGCGACCGGAATAACGGTTTCGTCTTGGGGATGAACTGGAATCTACTTGGCGACGGCAAGCATGCCGTGCGGGTCTTGGCCGATGGGCTGGAGTTCGGCGCGGCCACCTTGCGCGTGACAACGTTCGGCGTCGAGTTCCTGACAGGCGGCCAGGGCGACTACCTGCTGAGCGACTTTCCCCAGACGGGGCAACAGATACGGCTCGTATGGCAGGAGGCGTTGCAGAACTTTGTGATTACCCCGGTTTCACCCCCTGCCGAGACTGAGCCCGAAGCCGAGAGTGAGCCCCCGGCGGAGAGTGAGCCCGCCCAGAGCGAGCCACCCGTCAAGAGCGAGCTGCCCGGCGCCTTGGAAAATCCCCTTGCCGGCTCGTTCCAGAGCGGCATCGGCCTCGTGTCGGGCTGGGTGTGTGGGGCCGAGCAGGTCGAGATCGAGATCGACGGCACGGCGACCTTTAAGGCCGCCTATGGCGCGAATCGCGAGGATACGGCGCAGAGATGCGACGACAGCAACACCGGCTTTGGACTGCGGCTGAACTGGAACGAACTCGGCGACGGCGAGCACACGCTACGAGCCCTGGCCGACGGCAAAGAACTGGAGCGGGCAACGTTTACCGTGACCACCCTGGGCGAGACTTTCCTGACCGGTGCGAGTGGCGTGTACGATTTGCCTGACTTTCCTGAGCCGGACGCGACGGTGACGGTCGAGTGGCAGGAGGCCAGCCAGAATTTCGTGATTATTGAGGCAGCTGGGATTGAAAGGCCGAGTCCCGATCCCGTGGAGTGATTGAGCCGGCTGCTCAGGTTTTCGGTTTCGCCTCGTCGTGGCCGCCAAACTTCTGGCGCATGGCCGACAGCAGCTTGTCGGCAAACGTTGGGCTGCGGCGAGAACGGAAGCGAGCGGACAGCGCCGCGGACAAGACCTGGGCCGGTACGGCTTCTTCGACTGCGGTCATCACCGTCCAGCGTCCCTCACCCGAGTCTTCGACAAACCCGCTATACGCCTCAAGCTCGGGACTCTCGGCCAGCGCCATCGCCGTCAGGTCGAGCAGCCACGAAGAGACCACGCTGCCACGGCGCCAGACCTCGGCAATATCGGCCAGATTGAACTCGTAGCGGTAGTCTTCGGGCAGGTCGGGCTGATTGGCGCTGCGCAGAATATCAAAGCCCTCGGCGTAGGCTTGCATCAGACCGTATTCGATCCCGTTGTGGATCATTTTCACAAAGTGACCGGCCCCGGTCGGTCCGCAGTACACATAGCCGTGCTCAGCGGTTCCGCCCGAGGCTCGGCCTGGCGTGGGGGGCACCTGGTCCCGTCCCGGTGCGAGGCTGCGAAAGATCGGGTCGAGCTGTCGGACAACAGCCTCAGGCCCGCCGATCATCAAGCAATAGCCGCGCTCCAGGCCCCACACACCGCCGCTGGTGCCCACATCGAGATAGTGAATCCCCTGTGGCTGTAGGGCCTGAGATCGCCGGATATCGTCTTTGAAATAGCTGTTCCCCCCGTCGATGATGATGTCTCCGGCCGCCAAGCCCTCGGCCACAACCGACACGACCTGTTCGGTGACCGAGCCGGCCGGCAGCATGAGCCACACGACACGGGGTGGGCTGAGGTGTCGGATCAGGTCGCTGATAGCGCGCGCTCCGCGCGCGCCCTCATCACGCAGCTGGTCTATCCTGCCAGACTCCTGATCGTAGACTACACACTCGTGCCCGCCCAGCAGGAGCCTGCGAACCAGGTTGGCTCCCATGCGTCCCAGGCCAATCATGCCGACTTGCATGTCGATTCCTCGTCCGGATCGCAACGAGCGACCGGTCTGGAGTGCTGGTGGACGAACATGGCCGGGCCGGGAGTTGGCGCTGATACCCCACCTGCTCACACCAGCGTTTCAGTTCACGGCGAATATACCCCGGCTCCAGCCCCAAGGCCGCGCAGATATTGACAAAAGAAAAGGGCCAACTCGTCTCGTCCGAAAAAATCCATTCTTCGGCTTCTCTGGCCAGGCGCCGGGCTCGTCGACCGCTCTTCAGACCTTGCTTCTGCAAACATGTGATGGCGTCCTCGAGGATCGCCCGCATCAGCGCGAGTTCTCCGCTGTCCAGCCTTTGAGCCGGAGCCCAGAACTGCTCGGGCAGAATTGCGCATGAGGCTTCCCACGGCTTGGATGCATTTGCTGTTTGGGACACCGCTTTTTCCATAGTATCACCCCCGTTCCCACGCCCCACCTCGGGCCTGTTGACGTGCAGAGTTGTGTACTATGAAGAGAGCAAATTAGGTGCCAAAAATCCGTGGTTTAACTCGATCTGGATAGCGGGTAATACGAACCATTTTCAGGCTTGACAGGGCTGCTGAGGGCACCTGTGTGGGCTGGACGGTATCATGCTGATAAGGCCGGTATATCTTTTAGACATACCGGGCGAGCATGAGCGGCTAGTCTTTGCGACGGCGGTCTTCTGCGCCGTTGGCAATCAGGTAGTCAACGACATCCTGGCGCTGGTACTGCCAGGCCGACAGCATGGGCGTATAGCCGCTGGTATTCTCGGGATCAACCTCCGCTCCACCCTCGACCATGGCCGTGACAGTCTCCAGGTGACCCTCCCCGGCAGCCCAATGCAGGGCAGTGTTGCCCCGGCGGTCTTTGACCGCAGTGTTCGCCCCGGCCTCCATCAAAGCTTTGACGACTTCGGTGTGACCGCCTTCGGCCGCAAAAAACAGGGCGCTCCACTCATCCACGTCCTGTTCATCAAGGTCAACACCGGCGTTGATCAACAGCCGGGTGTTGTCCAGATTGCCCTGTTGGGCAACGGAACGTAAGGAGGTGGCAGCAATGGCGATGCCAGCCGCTTCGAGCTGTTGACGCGCCTCTTGCTGAACCGCGGGATCAATTTGCGGTCCGCCGGCCTGTGTCTCGTCTGGAGCCTGTTCCTCCCCACTTGGCGCCGCCTCCTGCGGACTCGCTGCCTGTCCCTGTGATGAACTCGGCTCGTGTGGATCCGTCTGACAGCCAAGCACAAAAAAGGCAAGAAGCAGTAGGCTTCCTCCAATACGGAAACACGCCATCTTTTTCCTCCTTAACACCAATATCCTGACTGCGCCCTATAACCTGCAAAGCCGGCGTATGTCAACGAAGCGACTCTTGGCAGCGCAATTCTCAACGGCAGCTTACGATGCTGTGGCGGCCTTGGCAGATTTCAAGACTGCCCGGTTCCAGTACACAATCAGCGGAACAAGCACCACCGTCGGCGCCAGCCACAGCACGACAGGCGGAGAGAACTGAAAATTGGTCACCACAAAGGCCGTGACCGTGGCGATCGTCCCGCCCAGCATGCGGGTTAAATGGACCGCAATGCGCCGCTTGCCGGTCAGGGGTGAGCGACGGAGCTGTCGCCAATCGGACAGCCCAAAACCTCCCCCGAGTCCGCCAAAGGCCAGCAGTACAAGCCCCAGCATCTCTTCCGACACCAGCAGGACGACACCGAAAATGAGCATGCCCGCTCCGGCCGCAGTCATCACCCCGGCGGCCGCCCAGTCGACCCACGCCGGCCGGCCGGCCCGGTTGCGGGCGGTTCGCCAGCCCGTCAAGGCTTGATGAAAGCTGAATATCGCGACGAGGAAGAGAAACAGGTTGGGTCGCAGGAACGTCATCGGCAACGCAGTCACGAAAACGACCACCATCCCCCAGAAGAACACCCGCCCGCTACGGATATGCCAGGTCTGGCCTTTTTTGGTGAGGATAGCGCCAAAAGCGGCAAACAGGCTGCAAAAGCCGGCCACAATATGAATCGGCAGTAGGATGTCGTACATGAGGAGTCCTCCAGGCCAAACTTGACTTCACACCACGGCTCTATTACTCCACACTATGATACGCACCAGTGCTGATGAGGAGAAGACGATGCCGACATTTGTGACCGACGACGGAGCCGAGCTGTACTACCAGGTAGAGGGCCAGGAACAGGGCAAGCCGCCCCTGATTTTTATTCACGGCTGGTGCTCCAACCTGAATCACTGGCGAGAACAGGTGGCGTACTTCCAGGACTCGCACCGTATTCTGCGTATGGACCGGCGGGGCATGGGCAGGTCGAGCACGCCCGGTTCCGGGCATACGCCCCAACAGCACGCTGCGGACATCGCCGCCCTGGCCCGCCAGGAAGGCTTTGCCAACGCAATAGCGATTGCCCACGCCGGCGGCGGTCCGGCCGGCGTTTCCTTCAGCCACGACTACCCCGATCTGGTCAAGGCCTACATCATGGTCGATTCGGCCGTGATGCCCGGCGCCGATCTGGAGCAGCCAACCAGACCGGCGGCCCGGTTCTACGCCGAGATGATAGACCGGCTGACGGCGCCGGACGGCGAGAGCTACTTTCGGGAGCTGTACACCAGCTTTTTTGGCCCGCAGGCCGCCCCTCAGTTGGTCGAGACCGCAGTCGGAGAGGCCTGCCGCACGCCGGTCGAGGTCCGGGTCAAAGAGATCAAGCTGATGGCCTCCGACAGCCTCACCCCGGCCTCGGCGATGACCCAGCCGACCCTGGTCATCGCCGGTCCGTGGATGGCCGACAGCTTTCCGCAAGCCGTTGATCACGAGCAGCTGAAAGCGTGTTTCAAGCAGGTCGAACTGGCCCGGGCTATCGGCAGCGGCCACTTCGTGCAGCTTGAGGTGCCCGACCAAGTCAACGCCTTCATCAACAGCTTCGTGTCCAGACTGGCCTGATGATATCAAACGGCCCAGACCTGAGGAGGTATGGAATGGCAAAATACATGCTGTGGATAGTCTTCGGCCTGATGCTTGTCGGTGTTTGCAGCAGCACCGCACACAGTCAGGACAAAACCCTGGCCGCGTTTCTGGCAGAAAAGCGCAACGCCACCCTGGCGACCATTCGGGCCGATGGCAGCTCGCAACTGACCCCGGTGTGGTTCCACTGGGACGGGGAGCAGTTTGCGATCTCCATGACCACCGAGCGCGCCAAATACAAGAACCTGGCCCGCGACCCGCGCATCAGTCTGTGCATCGACGACGTGACCGGCTACGCGTATGTCACCGCAGAGGGCAAAGCCGAGATCCGTGACAGCGACATCTGGGACGATACGCGCAAGATTCTGGTCAAGTATCGCGGCGAAGAAGGCGGAGCGACCTACCTGGAACGGCTCAAAAAGGAACCGCGGGTGCTGGTCGTCTTCACACCGACCCGGCTGGAGACACTGGGGCTGGCCGAGTAGGCCAGTCCCCGAGCGACACGGCTTTAGCCCGCGGCGTCCAAACCGGCTTGGGCACAGGCAATATCCTGCTCTACGGTTCCACCGCTGACCCCAATTGCCCCGACCACGGCATCGCCGCTCCGAATCGGCAGCCCGCCGCCAAAGGTCACGATGCGCGGAAGATGGGGCACGCCGGCCACGAGGGCGGGATCGTCCTTAATAGAATTGAAAAATTCCTGCGACGGCATGCCCAACAGTGCGGTATAGGCTTTATTTTGGGATGCCTCAATACTGACCAAGGGGGTGCCCTCCATGCGACAAAACGCTTTCAGCAAGCCACTTTCGTCGAGAACGGCCACCACCTGGCCGATGCCAAGTTCCTCAGCCTTGGCAACGGCCGCAGCCACCATCTTTTGCGCAACGGCCGCGCTGATACTCTGCTTGGTAAACGTGTCTGCCATACGCTGTCTCCTCCCGTGTTTATGAGCCTGACAGGCGGTCCGAGTGCCCCAGATCCTTTTCCGGCGCGATACGGTCCCGGACCCGCTGTTTCAGCTCTTTGAGTTCAGGAAAACGTCTCTGCTCCTTGCGTGACCAGATCAACTCGTCGTTGAGCCATACCTCAAAAATGCCGCTCCCGCCCGGCACCAGCGCCACCTCTCCCAGCTCGGCGGCAAACGTCGTCAGCAACTCCTGGGCCGTCCAGCCGGCGCGCAGCAGCCAGCGACACTGGCTGCAATACACAATCTCGATACGCGGCAGATGCGTCATGGTGTAGCGCTCAGACTCAAAAAATCGCCACCGGCTGACACGGCGAGCCGGTGCTGCCGACAATGCGCAGCGGCATAGCGGAAAAGAGGAACTCATAGCGTCCCTCCTCCCCACAGGCGGTGGCCAGGGCGTCAAGCGCCGCGTTATCAATCAGACACAGGCCGAGCAGCGGAATTCCCAGATGGACGCCAAACACAAAGCCCTCATAGCCGATCGGACGTTCGTCCATCAGATCCCAGACCAAGGCCGAGGCATCGTGCTGGCGCAGCCACTCCAGACAGGCAATATGCAGCCCTGGTCGCGTGGTCACATTGGCAAATCCCTGCGGCGAGATTGTTGGCACTGCGTCCGGCTCGGCCGCCTCGTACGCCTCGCGTCCGCTGCGGATCACCACCACATCCCCGGCTTCGACCCGTACTCCGGCCCGCTCGGCTGCGGCGTCAAGCTCGGGCGGCGTGACCGGCTGACCGACCGCCACATAGCCGGCCGGCCTGGAAGACGCTACGTCCAGCAACACCCCGCGTGACACCACGCCGTCAAACCACACGTCCAGGGCGCCCCAGCTGGCGCCGGCGTGGCCGACGTGCTCGCTGAAACGGCGGCCGTTGTACAGCTGGCCCTGGTACTCCACATGACACAGGGCATCCATATGGGTCATGGTATGGCCGTGATAGATCATGCCGAAATAATCCACCGCCGCCTGCGAGGCGCCGCGCCGAATCGGATACAGCATGTGGTAGTCCAGGGCGGGCTGGGGAGGAATGTCGCGCGACACGGAAACCACCCGGCCGCGACGGGCCAGGGCTACCGCAGCGGTCCGTTTTTCCGGGCTGATCAGATTCAGGGTTCCGCGCTGGTCGTCAGCCCCCCAGCGGCCCCAATTGTTCAGGCGCTCGAAATAGCCCTCGACCTCGGCCTGTGACGGCGGCGTCCAGTCAGCCATGCCCTTCCCTCCCGGGCTCGCCCGTTGGCCCAGACACACCGTACAGCTCGGCCGCGTTGTGCCACACCATCCGCTCCCGGTCGTGGGCCGGGATGGGTTCAAACGTCCGGGCCATGAATTCACGGCTGTTCGGCCACGTCGAGGTGGCGAGCGGAAAATTCGTTGTCCACAGAATATTCTGGGCGCCCAGGAAGCGGTGGGTGTGGAGCAGACTGCGGCGGTCGTACCAGCCCGTGAAATAGCACTGGCGCTTGAACAGCTCGGTCGGCGTCAGCTCATAGCCCTGCAAATCCAGGCGAAACTGCTCAAAATGATAGTCGGCCGCCTCCAGGGCAAACACGCCCCAGCCCAGGGCGCTTTCGGCAAACACGACGCGCAGGCGCGGAAAGCGCGACAAAATCCGCGACACCAGCAGGTTGCCCAGGACCGTGGCCGAACTGAACGGACGCGACAGGGCCTGAAAGGCGCCGCTCAGTGCGGGAGAAAACGCCGGGTCGGGCGGGAACTGAATATCCGGCGAGGCGCCGGCGTGGAAACAGATCGGCACCTCCAGCTCCTGGCAGGTTGCCCAGACCGGGTCGTACTCGGCCTCGTTGACGTGCGGCAGCTCACGCAGGTGCATGGGAATGGCCGGATACACCACCCCCCGATGTCCCTTGGCCACCGCACGTTCGATCTCGGCAACCGTTGCCGCAACCGGAGACAGGGGCACCAGACACTGGGGGATAAAGCGTGGGCTGGCGGCCGCCCACTCGTCAATCAGCCAGTCGTTGTAGGCCCGGACACAGGCCAACTCAAGGGCCGGATCGGTCAGCCGGCCAAAGGTCTCTCCGGCCAGACCGGCCAGGCTGGGATACAGCACTGCAGCAGCCACGCCATCGGCGTCCATGGCTTTCAGCCGTTCGGCCGGATCGTGGGCGAGCGCTGAGACGTCCTCCCAGCGCTGCGGTAGCTGATTGCGGTCGGCCAGGGTGGCGCCCGCAGCGGCAACCCCGTCCAGGGCCACCGGCCGGCCGTCGACCAGCCAGCGCTGGCTGCCGTCGGCCTGCTCGACCAGATGCGGAATGCGCTCGCCCCAGCTTTTGGACAGACGCTGGGTCCACACCTGGGGGTGTTCGACCACGTGCTCGTCGCTGCTGATAAAACCGGATCGGCGTTCCACCCACCCCTCCCGGCCTAGGCCAGCTTGTAGAGATTTTGGGCGTTGGCGTACAACAGTCGCTCGCGCTCGTCGGCCGGCACATCGACCAGGGTGCGTTCGACCGTCTCCCACGAGTCGGGATAGGTCGAAGTGTTGTGCGGATAGTCCGACTGCCACATGATGTTGTCGATGCCGATTGTGTGACGTGATTCCAGCCCGACCTTCTCAAACCAGAAACACACGTACATCTGCCGTCGAAACTGCTCGCTGGGTCGGGTGAGCACCCCCTCGGTCCACAGCCGGCGGCGTTCCCACTCGTGGTCGCAGGCCTCCAGGGCATAGTTGACCCAGCCCAGGCCCGTCTCCGCGCATACCCACTTGAGACGCGGATAGCGCTCCAGATTGCCGGAGAAAATCAGGTTGGGCAGAAACTGGCACACGGCCGACAGTCCGCCGGGAATAAAACTGACCGTGATCTGAGCCCGGTTATAGGCTTTCCAGCTCGGCGGACGCAGTATAATCCCGGCATTGGCGTGCCAGTGAATCGGCACATCGAGTTCCTGACACACGTCCCACAGCGGGTTCCAGTACGGGTCGTTGATGCGGGGGACGGCTTCGGTCGTCGGGCTTACCCCGGCCAGACCGAACAGGTCGTCCCGGCCCTGCAGCACGAGGCTCGGTTCGGCCACCATCAGAATCCCCTTGTGGCCCTTTTTGACCGCACGTTCGACCTCGGCCACCGCCACGCTGATATCGCTCAGGTAGGGGATCAGGGCTAGCGGAATATAGCGCTCACTGACCTCGCTCCACTCGGCCAGCCCGTCGTTATAGGCCCGAATGCAGGCCAGCTCGAACTCGGCGTCGCCCTGCAGAAAAGTCGCGTTCTGAACCGGCGGGTTGGGAAACAAGACCTCGCCGTCCACCCCGTCCTCGTCCAAGACCTTGAGCCGTTCGACCGGATCGTAGACCTTGAGCGGTACCTCTTCCCAGCGCTGGGGATGGTAGGTCCGCCGGGGATCGTCCATCACCGCCGGACAGTTGCACACTCCCCGGGTATCGACGACCTTGCCGTTGATCGACCAGCGTTCGACGGCGTGATCGACCGGCTCGGCCATCAGCGCGGGATCGCGCGTTTCGATAATATGCGGAATGCGCTCCCCCCACCTGGCCTTGGACATCCGGTCCAGAAACGTGTTCTTATCCAACTGGCCGTGAGAATCCGCGCTGATTAAGCCGTGGCTGATATTCATCGGACGTGTCCCCTGGGAGGCTTACTTTTCCATGCCGGCGATAGCGTCCTGGGTACTCCCGCCATAGCTCTCGGCCGCGTCCTGGTCAAACGTCAGCACCATCAGGCTGGCCCCGTCCGGCCCGCAGACCAGCGGCTGCGCGTCTTCACCCGCCTCGACGAAACGCAGGCCCTTGGCTTCGAGCGACTTGCCACCGACCGAGGCCGAGCCGGACAGCACGACCTCGTAGCGTCCATAGGCCGGTGCGCCGGGCGCAAACGCCATGTGCGGCGGGCACTCGATAATCCGGGCCGAGGGCCCGCGGCTGTCGGGAATCAAGACCTTTTGACGCGCCTCGGGATGGCCGGGCAGCGGCTCCCAGTCCACCTCGCGGGCGTTGCACGATATCTCTCGGCCACGCGTGTTGGCCTGATAGCGGCGCTTCTTGTTCCGCATCATGACCACCCCGCCTGGTTTGGTGTGCAGGACCAGCATGTCGTGGCGACTGACCTTGAACGGGCCGTAGGGCACATTGTGTTCGGTGTAGTGGACGGCCGGAGCGTCGAGCCGAAAGGTCGGAAACTCCATCGAGCCTTCGAGCAGGAGCTGAAACTGGGCGGCCAGATGAAAGTGCGGCTCCACCTCATAGCCCTCGGAAATCTGAGCCCGGACGGCCTCCGGTCCGCCGTCTTCGCCCCTCAGGTACATTTGTAGCCGGGTCTCCCCGTCGCCATCCAGCGCCAGCGTCTTCCACGCCACCTCGGACGGCTCAACAGCAAAGCGATGCGTATCCATGCCCCCTCCTTGTTGGACAACCGGCCGAGCGCGCTCGGCCTACGCATGGCTTACTGTATCGGACGGCTGATCGTCAAGACATCGGCAAGACGCCGGACAAAGCGTTGAAAGCCGGGCCTGAATCTGTCACAAGGGGTGGAAGCGAGGAGGGCGCTGCCATGCGGGCAATCGGCGGTTTATGGCATCTGATACGGGGCAGCTACGGCAAGCTGGCGCTGGCCATTGCCTGTGGCCTGCTGTTTGCCGGAACCGGGCTTATTCCGCCCCTGCTCATCCGGCAGATCATCCAGTGGATCACGGATGGGGGCGGCACGCTCGAAGCCCTGATCCTCATCACCGTGTTGCTGCTGGTGGTGTATGTCAGCCGCGGCCTGGCCCGCTACGGCTATGGACGCTTTTCACACGAAGTGTCGTTTGACGTGCTGCACAGCCTGATGGTCCGGGTGTATCGCCACCTCCAGGGTCTGCCCCACCGCTTTTTCAACAACCAGCGGACGGGCTCGCTGATCGCCCGCTCGATCAACGACATCGAATCCATCGAAGACTTCATCGCCCACGGCATTCCAGAATTGATCATCGCCTGCGTCCTGCCTACGGCCATGATCAGCATACTGTTTTATCTGAACTGGCAGCTGGCCCTGATCGCCCTGGTGCCGCTGCCGCTGGCCAGCTGGCTGGTCTTCCGCTCGATCTCAAAAGTCCGCAAAGAGTGGCGGCCGGTCCGCACCCGGCTCGAAGAACTCACCGCCCAGGTGCAGGACAACCTGTCCGGGGTCAGCGTGATCAAATCCTTCGTTCAGGAAGGTCGCCAGGCGGCCGCCATTGAGATGCGCAGTCGCCGGCTGCACGACGACATGCTGCGCGCCAGCAGCCTGTCGTTCGTGCCGGTCGGGGTGATCGAGGTCACCAGCGGTGTGGGCGTCGTTCTGGTTGCCCTGGCCGGCGGCGGCATGGCCCTGGCTGGCACGGTCAGCGCGGCCGACCTGTTCGTGTTCATTGTCTACCTGACCCAGATCTACCAGCCCTTTCTGCAGCTGGCCAACACCAACGACACCCTGCAAAAGGCCGCCGTCAGCTCGGAGCGCGTGTTCGAGCTGCTCGACATCCAGCCCGACATCGTCAGCCCGCCGGGCGCGCTGCGGCCGGACCCCATGGGCTGGGACATCGATCTTCAGAATCTGAGCTTCGCCTACCAGCCGGGCCGGCCGGTGGTGTCCGAGATCAACATTCGGGTGCCCCAGGGCTCCATGGTCGCCCTGGTCGGCTCGACCGGCGCGGGCAAAACCACGGTCACCAGCCTCATTCCCCGTTTTTACGACCCCCAGCACGGCAGCGTGAAGATCGGCGGCCACGACGTGCGCACGCTCGATCTGCACTTTCTGCGCAGCCATATCGCAATTGTCCTCCAGGATGTCTTTCTGTTTCACGGCACGGTGCGCCAAAACCTGCTGTTCGGCCGGCCGGACGCCAGTGAGGCCGACATGCGGGCCGCAGCCCAGGCCGCCAACGCCGAAGAGTTCATCCTGAACCTCAGCGACGGGTACGACACCCTGATCGGCGAACGCGGCGTCAAGCTCTCGGCCGGCCAGAAGCAGCGCCTGTCGATTGCCCGAGCGATACTCAAAGACGCGCCGATCCTGATTCTTGACGAGGCCACCTCCTCGGTCGATACCGAAACCGAGCACCTCATCCAGCAGGCCATCTCGCGTCTGGCCGCCCAGCGCACCACGGTCGCCATTGCCCATCGTCTGAGCACGATTCGGCACGCCGACCTCATTGTCGTGCTGGACAAGGGCCGGATTGTCGAGCAGGGAAGCCACGCCAGCCTGCTGGCCCACAACGGCCACTACGCCCGTATGGTCCGCGCCCAGGACTTGTCCCGCGAGTGGCAGCTTGAGGTGAAACCGGTCCTGACCGCAGCCGCCGACTGAATGCAACCCGGCTCAATTTATGATCGGGTAGCCCGGGCGCGGACGTAGTCCGGCTGGCGGTTCTCGCGCAGCGCCGCGAGCGCCTCCTTGTGATCCTGGGTGGTCAGCGTCAGCGCCTCGTAGGCCAGGCCGGCGTCCATGATCAGGTTGGCCTGCTGTTTCAGCCACTTGTTCACCGCCAGTTTGCTCCAGCGGATCGCCCAGGTTGGTCCGTCGGCCAGCCGCTGGACGAGTTCACGCGCCTTTGGCAGCACCTCCGCCTCGGGCACGGCATAGTTGACCAGACCGATCTGGGCGGCGTCCGCGCCGGTGATGGAATCGCCCAGCATCAAAAATTCTTTGGCCCGATTGGGACCGATCAGCAGCGGCCAGATCACGGCCCCGCCGTCTCCGGCCACCGCGCCGAGGGCGACGTGGGTATCGGCCAGCTTGGCCGTTTCCGACGCAACTGTCACGTCGCACAACAGCGCAACGTTGGCGGCAAAACCGAGCGCGTCACCGTTGATGGCGGCGACGACCGGCTGTTCGACATCAAGCAGGTTCTCGATCACCCGCCGGCCATCGGCCATCACGATGCGTCTGCCGCCACGGCCCTTGGCCTTGGTCGGCTTGTCACGGCTGGTCAGGTCACCGCCCACGGAAAACGCCTCACCCGCCCCGGTCAGCAGGATCGCGTTGACGTCGCGGTCCTGGGCAAGGTCCAGCCAGATTTGCTCAAACTCGTGGTGGAGGGCGGCGTGAACGGCGTTGTGCTGGTCGGGCCGGTTGATGGTCACCGTGGCCACCCGGTCGGCGACCTCGATGTGCAGATACTCGTAGTCAGTGTAGTCCAGCATGGTGTCATGGCCTCCTTTTGCTCCAGGTACTAGCACCGGGCCGGCGCGCCGGGCAAGTTCCCGCTCTTTCAGGCCACGGCCGTCACCCGCTCGTTGATGGCCTGGACTGCGGCATGAGCGGCCAGGGCCGCCCCCTCCTGCCAGCCCGGCAGGGCGCTCAACTGATCACCGGCGAAGTAGATCGCCCCGTCGGGCTGGCGCAGACGGGCGGGCGGCTGATAGCTGGCGGGCCAGCCGCCGCGCTGGAAGCGGACCTTGGGCCAGGCGCGGCTGACCCCGGCTTCGATCTCCGCCGCATAGCCGGGG
>JAAXHF010000685.1 GCA_012271025.1 Deltaproteobacteria bacterium
GCCTTGTCGAGCGGCTGTCAACGCTTGCTCTGAACACCGGACCGTCTTATGCTGGGCGCATGGCACGCAAAAGATACCCACGGCGGATTCAACGCAAACGTACCAAGAACTGGAAGATGCCGAAAAACGCCGTCTATGTCGGACGGCCCGGCAAGTGGGGCAACCCGTTCTTTCGGCTCAAGGAAAAACCCGACATGGCCGTTGACCGGGGCTTTGTGGTGGCCGTGTACAAGCTGTGGCTGAATGACCAATTGGTCCCGGGGCTGGCCGCGCTTTTCAAGGGCGGCGACACGCTCCCGCCTCCGCCCTCGGCGGAGACCATTCAGCACCACTTGAAAGGCAAGAATCTGGCCTGCTGGTGTCCGCTGGACGACGACTGCCACGCGGATGTATTGCTCGCCGTCGCCAACGAAGCGGGTCCGGAAGGCTAGGGCGAGGTTTTGTACCGTTCAAGCACCACTAGGGCTCACAGCCCGCGCTACGCGGGCCTAGTGTTTTCCAGCCTCGTAGGTCGGGTTAGCCGGAGGCGTAACCCGACGGCCTGGACTAATCCGACCTACTCACTTCTGCCCGACCCTGGAGGTCTTGTCCTTAGGCTAGCTTACCACCAGCCCAACTCAAAGGTATGTAGCGCGCGCCGCTTATAGTCGTACAGAGAGGCGCCACAAAACCCGCATTTGAGCGAAGACCATACCGAGCGCGGGCGAATCGCCGCGTGGAGCGGCTTCATATAGTGCTGGTTGTCTTCCAGCAAATCCTGGGTGAGGGCCCAGCGCGTAATTTCGTACAGCGCATAGCCGCAGGTCGGCTCCGGGCAGGTCAGGACCATTCCGGCGATAAACGGTCGATTCGATCCGGCCCGGTCCACTTAGCGCACCCCTTTGGCATCGCGCTGGGTCCAGCGACCGAGTTGTGACATATGCACTTCGTCCGGTCCATCGGCGATGCGACAAAAGCGGCTGGTCAAAAACACGTGGTGCATAGGTACGTCCTGACTGACGCCCTTTCCGCCGAACGCCTGAATGGCCCGGTCGGCCACGGTCTGGCACATCTGCGGGGCCACGATTTTGACCATGGAAATGAAATCGCGCGCACCCTTCGATCCCTCGCGGTCCATTTTATCCGCCGCTGCCAGCACCAGCAGCCGGCACTGCTCGATATCACACCGGGAGCGGGCGATTTCGTGTTGGATGCTGGTCTTCTTGATGAGGGTCTCGCCAAACGCCACCCGCTCGCCTACCCGCTGGCACATGAGATCGAGACAGCGCTGGGCCATGCCAACAAACATCATGGCGTACTGAAAGCGGCCCGGCCCGAGCCGGCCCTGGGCGATCTCAAACCCGCGGCCTTCGCCGAGAATGAGATTCTCCTTGGGGACCCGGACATCCTCAAAGACGAGCTCGCCTTCTCCTCCGGGAGAATGATAGCTGCCAAAGGCTTTGAGCGGCCGGACAATCCGAAAGCCCGGCGTGTCAACCGGGACCAGGATGGTTGAGTGCTGGGAGTGGCGCTCCGCCTCGGGATTCGACTTGCCCATGACCAGCATGACCTTGCAGCGCGCGCTCAGCACACCCGTGATCCACCACTTGCGCCCGTTGAGCACATAGTGGTCCCCGTCGCGCACGATGGCCAATTCCATATTGGTGGCGTCCGAGGAGGCAACCTGGGGTTCGGTCATGGCATAGGCCGAGCGGATTTCTCCGTTCAGTAAGGGCGTGAGCCACTGCTCCTGCTGGGCCGGGGTGCCGTATTTTGCCAGGACCTCCATATTGCCCCGGTCCGGCGCGCTACAGTTGAAGACCTCCTGGGACCAGAACACCTTGGCCATGACCTCCATGAGCGGTGCGAATTCCAGGTTGGACAGGCCCGGACTCCAGGGCTCATATTCGCGCGGCAGGAACCAGTTCCAGATACCGGCCTCTTTTGCCTTGCGCTTGAGGTCTTCAAAGAAGGGGGGATATTGCCACAGATTGTGCTGGTCCTCGACAAACTCGTAATAGGCGCGCTCGACCGGATAGATATGCTCATCCATGAAGCGCTCAAGCCGCTCGCGCAGGGCCAACACTTTGTCGCTGGGGGCAAAGCTCATGGCAAGCCCTTCTCGTCCCTGGCCGCGCCCAGGCGTTCCTGCAAACGGTTCATGCCCCTGAGCCAGCGATCATAGTCGCCGGTTTTGCGTTGCATATACTCCAGGACCTGGGGGTGGGGCAAGATCAGGAAGCGCTCGGCCCGCAGACCCTCGACCACAACCCCGGCCAACTCCTCCGGCTCCATCAGGCCGTCCACGCTCGCCGCCCGGGTGCCCTCATTATCCACCAGCATGGGGGTTCTGACCGCTTGGGGACACAGCAGGGAGACTTTGATGCCCTGATGCGCGTGCGTCAGCGCCAACCACTCCCCAAAGCCGACCGCGGCATGCTTGGTCACGCCGTAGGAGGCCGAACCGATCTGGTTGAGCAGGCCCGCGGCAGAGGCGGTGTTCAGCAGATAGCCGCCGCCCCGGGCAATCATACGCGGCACCAGCGTGCGGGCCGCGTAGATATGCGACATGACGTTCACGTCCCAGCTCTTCTGCCAGTCCGTATCCGAGGTTTCCACGCCACCGGTCGCGGCGATGCCGGCGTTGGAACAGAACAGATCGATCGGCCCGATGTCGCGCTCGGTCTGCTCAATCACCCGCACCACATCAGCCTCTTTGGACACATCGGCCGTCATGGCGACCGAGCCAATCTCGGCCGCGACCTCCGCCGCCCCGGCCGCGTTCAGATCGACCACCACGACCGCCCGCGCGCCCTCGGCCGTAAAGCGCCGGCACAGGGCCTTGCCGATGCCGCTCGCCCCGCCGGTGACGACGATGATTTTCTCCTTGAGTTCCACCCTCAGCCTCCCACGTGCCCCTAGCCTAGCTGGTACACCCGGGCGGCGTTGCCGCCGACAATCTTGGCCCACTCTTCTTCGGTACAGTCGGAGAGCAGGTCACCGAGAAACTCCTGGCTCTTGGGAAAGGTCGATTCGAAATGGGGGTAGTCGGAACCCCACAACAGACTGTCCACGCCGATGATCTCCCGGTCCCGAATCCCCAGCCCGTCTTCCTGAAAACTCAGAAAGACGTGGCGGTGAAAGAACTCGCTCGGCATGATGTCTTCTTTGAAGCGCTCCCCGGCAATCTCGCGGGCGCGCTG
>JAAXHF010000642.1 GCA_012271025.1 Deltaproteobacteria bacterium
GCGGCCGAGATCTTGAACCCGAATCCCGCCACCAGCAGCACAAGCGCCACCAGCAGCGCATAATTGCCGAAAGCCACGCTGCCGCCCGCATGGCCCACTGCGTCCGATATGGCGGCCAACTCGGTGCTGCCGGTGAACCCGAACACCAGCGCCATTCCATACAGGAGCAGGGCCGAGCTGATGGCGCCGATCACCAAGAACTTCATGCCCGCCTCGCTGGAGCGTCCGCTGGTCAGGAACGCCGCCAGGGCGGCGATGGGCAGGCTCGTCAATTCCAGCGCGATGTAGATGGTGATCAGTTCGGTAGCCGCCGCCAGCAACATCATGCCCGTGGCCGAGAATAGCAGCAGGCCGAAATACTCGCCGCGGAACCGAGGCATCAGCTTGACGTACTCCACGGACGCGAGCACGACCAAGGCCGCCGCCCCGGTAACCAGGAAGTTGAAGAACAGGGCGAACCGGTCGACCGAGAGACTTCCATCGAGGATGCTCGCCTCACCGCCGGACCCATCCCGCACCAGGTTGGCAGCCTGCCCGAGATCGTAGAACTGGTAAAGGCTCAGAACGAATGGCCCGGCAAGCAACAGGAACGCCACGTAAGGCAAGGCGGCGCGAGCAAAATCAGCCCCGGCTCCCGCGCGGCGAGGCAAGAGCAGGTCGAAGAAGATGACCAGGACCGCTGCCCCGGCCATGGCCAGGTATGGAGAGATCACGTATACGTCGTGGGCGTTCATTATCGGCTAATCGCGGAGGGCCTGCGGGCCGCCCCCGCCAGCAAGATCGTTGATGGCCCGGACCATGGGCTCCAGGGCCGTATCGAAAAGGTCGGTAAGCAAAGCAGGGTATACCCCGATACCTATGATGCAGATAACCATCAGGGCAAGCGGTACCGCCTCCACCGGCGAGGCGTCGGTAATATCGGCAAATCGTTCGCGCCGAGGGCCAAAGAAAGTGCGCTCCATCATCCAGAGAATGTACCCGGCGGCCAGCACGATGCCGAGCACGGCCAGCACCGTCGGCCAGTCATACGCCCGGTAGGCTCCGAGGAAGACCAGCAACTCGGACACAAACCCGCTGAGCCCGGGGAGGCCCAGCGATGCAAGGCCCGCGATCAGCATGGCCGCGGCCACGAAGGGCATCCTGCCCGCCAGCCCGCCCAGGTCCGGGATGTACCGGGTGTGCGCTTTCTCATACACCAGGCCCACGGTCAGGAACAGCAGGCCCGTGATGGTCCCATGGGTGAACAGCTGCATCGCCGCGCCGCTCAGGCCGGTGGCGGTCAGCGTCCCTCCTGCCACGCCCACCGAACCAATGCCCAGCATCACCAGTCCCATGTGGCTGACGCTGGAGTAGGCAATCAAGCGCTTCAAGTCCGTTTGGCGGATGGTCACCACGGCTCCGTAGAGCACGCTTATAACGCCCAGGATCACCAGCACCCAGGCGAACTCCCATGACTGGTCCGGGAAGAGCCCCACGTTCACTCGAAGCAGCCCGTATCCGCCCATCTTCAGCAGCACGCCGGCCAGCATCACGCTGGCTGCAGTCGGAGCGTCGGTGTGGGCATCCGGCAGCCACGTGTGGAGTGGCCAGGTCGGCAGCTTCACGGCGAAGCCCACGAAGAACAGCCAGAAGAGCCAGGACAGCGGCAGGAGCGTGGCTGCGGAGGCCAGGACGCCTCCGGTAGCCGACAGCTCGATCAGGTTGAACGTGCCCACGCCCGGAGTCAGGAACACCGCAACGATGCCCACCAGCATGAAGGCGCTGCCCAGGATGGTGAAGATCAGGAACTTCATGGCCGAGTATTCTTTGCGCCCGGTCCCCCAGATGGAGATGAGCATGTACATCGGCACCAGCTCCAGTTCCCAGAACAGGAAGAACAGCAGCAGGTCCATGGCGGTGAAAACGCCCATGACCGCCGACTGGAGCAAAAGCAGCCAGAAGAAATACTCCTTTACCCTGAGCCTGACGTGCCAGGACGCCAGCACCGCCGAGAGTCCCAGCAGCCCCGTCAGGGCGACCAGCGGCGCCGACAATCCGTCCACGGCCAGCAGGTACGACGCCTTGAGTCCCACGTCCCGTATCCAGGCGAACTGGTCTATAAACTGGAACCGCGCCGCATTCTCTCCCCGCTCGAACAGAGCGAATACCAGGAGGGCCAGCGCGAGGTCGGCCACCGCGATGGCCACCGCAGCGCCGCGAATGACCCGATCTCCACGCAACAGCAACAGCAGCGCCGCGCCTGCTGCGGGCAGGAAGACGGTTGCGGTCAGCAGTCCATGGAACTCAGGAGACATTGGAAATCGTTTCTCAGGCTCTCGTCAGGATGCCAGCATGAATCCGAGTATGATCAGCAGGGAACCCAGGGCAATGGCGGTCCCGTAAGCCTGGACCTGTCCGCTCTGGAGCCGGGCCACTGCCGACCCGATGTTCCGGAAGAACCAGCCCACCAGGTCGACGACTCCATCGACGATGCGGCGGTCCAGCCAGTTGGTGAAGGCGGCGAAGACGCGGTAGAAGCTACGCCGTACCACGAGGTTCTCGTAGAGCGCGTCAATGTAGTACTTCTGGGTGAGCAGCACGTATGCCGGTCCCAGGATGCCCAGAGGCTCCCGGGCCTGGTCGCGGCGCAGTCCGTACACCGCCAGCCCGGCCAGCGCGCCGCCAACGGCAGCCGCGGTGGATATGCCCGCCATCGGCCAGCTGAAGTCTGGCAGCTTGGCATGGCCTTCTCCGCCCGTCGCCACGTGCAGCCCGTCGGCCACGAAGCCGGTAATCCAGTGAACCGGCACCCCGAGGAAATTGATCCACTGCGGGTTGATGACGTACCCAACGGCCACTGCGCCCAATCCCAGCACTGCCATGGGCGCCACCATCACCAGCGGCGACTCGGCCAGGTGCACGCTGCCGTGATGTCCGCCATCCCCTTCGTGAGCGTCTTCCGCCCCATGGCGAACAACGGCTTGCTGCTGCGGTTGGAGTTCCGCGTTCTCGCGGTCTGCGCCTCCCCTGAACTCCCCGTGGAAGGTCAGCATCACCATCCGGACGGTGTAGAACGCAGTGAATACGACCCCCAGGATGAGCCCGATAAAGGCTACGATGTTGATCCAGTCCGCAAACCTGCTGTTCCCGTCGAAGGCCGCCAGCAGAATCTCGTCCTTGCTCCAGAACCCCGACAGTGGAATGATGCCAATCAGGCTCAGCGACGCAATCAGCACCAGGATGTAAGTGGCGGTCATATACTTCCGCAGCCCGCCCATGTATGTCATGTCGAAGGTACCGCTGGCGTGATTCACGCTTCCGGCGCCCAGGAACAGCAGCGCCTTGAATACTGCGTGGGTCACCAGGTGGAAAATGGCGGCGTGGTAGGCTCCCAGCCCCAGCGCGGCCATCATGTAGCCCAGCTGGCTCACCGTGGAATAGGCCATGACCCGCTTTATGTCGCTCATCACCAGTCCCAGGGTGGCGGCCATCAGCGCCGTGAAGGCGCCTATGAGCGCCACTACGGCCATGGCCGCGTCCGACTGCTGGAAAACCGGGAAGAAACGGGCCACCAGGAACACGCCGGCCGCCACCATGGTGGCGGCGTGTATCAGCGCGCTGACCGGCGTGGGGCCTTCCATGGCGTCGGGCAACCAGGCGTGCAGCGGAAACTGCCCCGACTTGCCCGCGGCCCCGGCGAATATGCCCAGGGCCATCCAGGTGAGCGCGGCGCCTCCCAGCACGGCGGCGCCCGTCGCCACCGGCTGGGCCGCCTGCCAGATGTCCGGAATGTGGAACGCGTTCAATCCCGCCGCCGCGAAGTCGTCGGCCTTGAAGAACAGGTACAGGATGGCGATGAGGAAGCCAACGTCGCCGATGCGGGTGATGATGAACGCCTTCTTGGCCGCAGCGGCCGCCGAGGGCCGGTCGTGCCAGAACCCGATCAGCAGGTAGGACGATACGCCGACCAACTCCCAGAAGGCGTACAGTTGCACGATGTTGCTGGAGAGCGTCAGCCCCAGCATTGAGGCGGTGAACAGGGACATGTAGGCGAAGTAACGGGCGAACCCGGGATCTCCCGCCATGTACCCCACCGAGTAAATCTGTATCAGGAGGCTGATGGAGGTCACGACCACCAGCATTACCGCCGTCAGGGGATCGACCAGTAGCCCCATCTGTATGGTCGCCCCGCCGTAGGAGAGCCAGTCCCAGCTCAGGAACACTGCGCCGTGATGCATGATAACGCCGCGCAGGGTGACGACGGCGAGGACGGTAGAGGCGGTCAGGGCGGCGATGGTGCTGAGGGCGGCCAACG
>JAAXHF010000497.1 GCA_012271025.1 Deltaproteobacteria bacterium
CGGAGATAATCAATATGCCAATGCGGACGGGTCGCCAGCCGAGAATGATGACCGACCCGCGCCCGTACCCCTCCCGATCCCAGGGCACTGCCAACGTAGACGTAGCAGCCCGGCTCAACGGCGAGTTGGCCCAGCCGACCAACCTGGACGGTCTGCCGCCGGTCCGCTTGCAACATGAGAGCATAGGTGCCGGGGAGAGCATCCATTTCCAGGGCCACCTTTATTAGTCTCCACAGGTCTCTATACTACAAGGGATGCGCGGGAACATGTCTCATAACAGAGCAGAGCCGGGCATGAGTATGCGAACCCGCTACACCTTGCCAGGGGGCACGGCCCAGGACCACCTCCTCGGTCAGTTGCAAATGCGGCTTCCCCTTGAGCTCACCTCTCTGGGAACCCAGACGCGGCACTATTTCGACACTTTTGACTGGCGTCTGTTCCGGCGTGAGCTGGCATTATGTCAGGCGCACGATACGGTTGCGCTCTGGTCGCTGGACAACCGTCCGGTCAGCGAGCGCACGTCCTGCTCGGCGCTCCCGCCCCGTGTCGGCGAGTGGGATGAGAGTCCCCTCAAAGCGCAGCTCCTGCCGCTGGTCTCAATCCGTACACTTATGGAGCGAGCGGTCGTGCACGCCGCGTATTTTGCGCTGGCGGAGCAGGCGACTCCCCACCGCCCGGTGGCGCATATTGTTTTTGAAGAGGGTGCCGCCAAAGACTACGGACGAATCGTCCCGCTGCCGACCCAGGTCGAGGTTGCAGCCTATGCCGGGTCGACTGTGGCTAGTGAACTGCGAGCGTGGCTGGACTCCTTGGGTCTGACAGCGGTTTCCCCGAGCGGTCCTGCGGCAACCCTCCATACCGTCCAGCAGGTCAGGGCGTATTCCGCAAAACTCGCCTTCACATTCGAGCCCGACATGCGGGCTGAGCCCGCGGTGCGCACGATTCTGGCCTTTCTGCTCGACATCGTCAGACACAACCGGCCGGGTATCCTCCACGATATCGATACCGAGTTTTTGCACGACTTCCGGGTGGCCGTCCGGCGCGCCCGCTCCTTACTCGGTCAACTGCCCAAGGTGCTTCCGGTTCGCTTGACCAACCACCTGCGCAAAGACCTGTCCGTTTTGGGCAGCCTGACCAACCACCTGCGCGACCTGGACGTGTTACTGCTCCACCAAGCCGACTATCTGGCCGCCGTGCCGCCAGACCTGCGACCGGATATGGAACCGCCTTTTCGCGCCGTTCAGCATGAACGCT
>JAAXHF010000386.1 GCA_012271025.1 Deltaproteobacteria bacterium
TTTCCCGATAGGCTGTAGTAGGTCGGATTAGCGGAGCGTAATCCGACACGTACGGGATGTCGGCTTACGCCTACGGCTAACCGACCTACACGGCTCGATTCGGTATGGGGATACTAGTCGCCCGATTCGGCCATATCAAGCCATCAAAGAGGGCCAATGTCGTGCCAAAAGGACCCGTTCAGCAACCACGAGAAGAGTGCGACACTCCACAACATTGAAAGAGCTGCGGGCTGGCGGTACGCTCGGCGCCAGTGAATTACCCTGCCTTGGCCGCAGTATGGCGGAGTGTCTGGAACCCGGGGTCTGCTCCATGCGGAAGACCCCTGAATGCTGCGGGCGATCCATCACACACGCTGGCACACACGCTGGGCTGATACCTGTGCAAGACCCCTCTCCGCTTCATCGGGCCGCTTGCTGCTGCCATGCTACCCGGGTTCTGCTCTTCGCGCTCTCTTTTCTGGGCGCAGCGCCGCTTGGCTGGGCATGGCAGCACGAGACGCTCAGCGGTGAGCTGGGCGGGTATCGCTCCCGCCTCGCAGACCGAGGCGTGGCGCTGGATCTCATCTATACGGGCGAGATGGTTTCCATACTGTCTGGCGGGGTTCGGCGCAAAACGGTCTATCTCGATAATGTGGACCTGACCCTGACCCTTGATGCCGAGCGGTTGCTGGGCTGGCCGGGGGCACGGGTGTTTGTGTACGGGCTCGGCAATCGGGGAGGCAATCCGAGCCGCCATGTCGGGGACGCCCAGGGGGTCAGCGGCATCGAGGCGTTTGATACCTGGAAGCTGTATGAGGCGTGGTTTGAACAGCAGCTGTTTGATGCGCGGCTGTCTCTCTTGGTGGGGCTCTACAATCTGGAGGCGGAGTTTGACTACGCCGAGACGGGCCAGCTGTTTTTGCATAGTTCATTCGGGACCGGCCCGGATTTTTCGCTGAGCGGGCAAAACGGCCCCTCGGTTTTTCCAACCACCTCGCTCGGGGTCAGGCTGCGGCTTCAGCCCGACCCGACCTGGTATTGGCAGACTGCGGTGCTGGACGGGGTGGCCGGCGACCCGGATGACCCCGGCGGGACCCAGGTTGTCTTTGGCGCGCATGACGGGGTCCTGGTCGCCTCTGAACTGGCGTATCTGATCGACGTTCACGCCGCCGCTGGCAGATACGGCAAGTATGCCCTGGGGGCTTGGGTCTATAGCGACGGTCCTGACGATGGCGGAACCGCCGGGCGAGCAGCCTGCTGTGGCGGAGCGTATGGGCTGTACGGCTTGGCCGAACAGGTCGTGTATCGGCACGTCACAGACCCGCGCCGAGGACTGGCCCTCTTTGCTCGGCTTGGCTTTGCCGAGGCACGGGTGAACCCCTTCAGCGTGTATACCGGCGGCGGGCTCGTCTATACTGGGCTCTTGTCGCGGCGGCCTGAAGATCGCTGCGGCCTTGGCATCGCCGCCGCCCACCATAGCGGCCGATTCAGACGCACCCGGCGCGCCGCCGGGCACGCGGTTGCGGACGCCGAAATTGCGCTGGAACTGACCTACCGGGCTGGACTCACCGCCTGGTGGACTGTCCAGCCCAGCTTGCAATACATCCTTAATCCGGGCACGGAGCCGGGGCTTGATGACGCGGTTCTGGTTGGCCTGCGCTTCGAGGTCGTGTTCTGACAGCCCCTCGGTCTTCTTCGCTGCGATGACATGCTACAGTCGAGACATGAGAGGGCGGAAACCACGCCGGGCCTGCCAGTGGATGCGGCCATGACCTTTCAGCCGAGTCGCATTTTTGCCGTGGACAGTGAGGCGGTGTGGACAGCCGACGCGGCCGATTTAGCCGGGCTGGCCGGGCTGAAGGTGCGCAGCGCCCGCTTTGCCATCGTTTTGTCCCAGGAATTCAAGCATGGCATGCTCGACCTGCACGCCAAGAGCCTCGTCTATACCACCCTGCTGTCCCTGGTCCCTTTTCTGGCCGTCAGCTTCTCGGTGCTGACCGCCTTTGGGGCGAGTCAGGACATTGAGCCCTTCCTGATCTCGCTGCTTGAGCCGCTGGGCGAAACGGGCAGCCGTGTGGTGACGGGCTGGGTGGTGGAGTTTGTGAGCAACGTCCAGATCGGTGTTCTGGGGGTGCTCGGCTTCGTCGTGTTGTTCTATTTCGTGCTGTCCCTGGTGGGTAAGATCGAAGACGCGCTGAACTATATCTGGCGCGTGCCGCGTGGCCGCCCGCTCGTCCGCCGTTTTACCGACTATCTGAGTGTGGTGCTGGTTGGCCCGACGCTCATCTTTACCGCCTTCACCCTCATCGCCGCAGCCCGCAGGTCGTGGTTTGTTCAAGGTCTGCTCGAAGGCATGGCGCGGGGCGGCGTGTCGGTCCTGCTGTCCTGGCTGGTGCCCCTGCTGGTCCTGTTCGGCGTCTTCACCTTTGTGTACAAGTTTCTGCCCAATACGCCAGTCCGCTTGCGCTCGGCGCTGCTGGGTGGGGCGACCGCCAGCCTGTTCTGGGTGCTGGCCGGGGCCGGCTTTACCGTCTTTGTGGCTGAGGCGCCGGACCGGGTCGCCATTTACCGGAGTTTTGCGGCGGCTCTTGTCTTCTTTGTGTGGCTGTACGTGAGCTGGTTCATCATTCTGGTCGGCGGCCTCGTCGCTTATGTCCACCAGCATGCGGCAACACGTTTCGAGCTGATGGCCCGCCGCCAGCACGGCGCCCTGCTACAGCTCCGCCTTGCCCTCTCAGTCCTGACAGTCCTCACCCGTCGGTATCTCACCCATGCCCCGCCCTGTCCGTTTGTCGACGTGGCGACCACCCTCGGGGTGTCAGAGGCGGACCTTGACGAGGTTATAGAAGCCTGCCTGCGCGGCGGCTTTGTGTGCCGCACGGCCGAACCCGAGGGGCTGATTCTGGCTCGGCCGCCAGAAGATATTGCCGTGGCCGAGGTGTGTGGGGTCATCGAACGGGCCGAGGAGATACCGGCCGGCGGAGCGGAAGCGGATTGGCTGACGCAGCTCCTGGGGCAACGGGAGCAGGCTATCCGGGCAAGTCTTGATGGCGTGAGCCTGCGGTCCTTGGCGCTGAGCAGCGACACAGCGGCAATCGCCGCCACAGCCGACACACCAGCGCGCCGGCAAAACCGTTCCGCTTAGAGCAATTCACCAGTATGTGTAGCCGTGTAGGTCAGGTTAGCCGGAGGCGTAACCTGACATCCCGTACTTGTCGGATTACGCTCCGCTAATCCGACCTACTACACTGTAGTGGCAGGCTGGGCGCGTCGCCTCGACGGCGGACCGGACCTGGGAATCTTGCTCCTAGTCTTGCGTATCGCAGCCTTCAGCCGGACTGCGGGCGCTCACCTGCTCCCTCCCATCGGATGCGCTTCACAAGTACCCGTCCGGGGTATATGAAGACCGCTGGCCGTGCGAACGCATCTACGAAGAGGGCGCTCAGCGCCGAGACGACACTTGCTGGTCTGGCTTGTTATGGTGCTGGTCGGCGGCCCGTGCTCCCCAGTTTCGGCCCTCACCCTCGACGACCTCGATCCCGACCAGGAGTGGCGGCTGGGTGCCCTGCACTTCTCCGACCACAGCCAGCTTACCGAGGCCGAGCTGCGGGCAGCCCTGACCACCCGGCCCCGGCCCTGGTATACGCCGTGGCGCGTCCATCCAGCCTTCGACCCGATCGCCTTCGGTCTGGATTTGAAACGCCTGACCCGCCTGTATCGGTCCCGCGGCTACTACAACGTCCGGCTGGACTATGAGCTGACCCGCCAGAAAAAACGCGCCTGGGAGCGTGGCACGGGCAGCCTGCTCAGTATCCGTATTCGTATCGACGAGGGGGAGCCGGTTCGGGTCGGCGAGGTGGATATCCAGCTCGACGGACAGCCGCCGGACCAACCCACACCGCCCTTTGACATGCCCGAGCTGCCGGTCAAGCCGGGTGACATTTTCAGCGAGGACGACTACCGGGCGGCCGAAGCCCGGCTCAAGGCGTTTTTTCTGGACCGTGGCCACGGCTGGACCGAGGTCACGCGCACGGCCGAACTGATCCTCGACCAGCGCAGCGCCCGGCTGCGCTACCGTGTCAGCCCCGGCCCGCCGACCGTGTTCGGTCAGACCCAGATCGAGGGCCTGGACGCCCTTGCTCCCCAGCTCCTGAAGCGCGAATTCACCTATCTGTCCGGCCAGCCGTTCTCCGTCCAGGCCCTCAACGCGACCCGCAAGAACCTCCTCGACCTGGGCCTGTTTGACTCCGTTCAGCTCGCCCCGGCCCACAAACGTGTCAACATTCGGCCTGTCACAGGACGACACGTTTCCTCTGTGTCCAACGGCCGGCCCGCAGTGGTCCCGCTGCGGCTGCGGGTCAAGGAAGGCCCGCCCCGGGATTTCAGGCTCGGCCTGGGCTATGGCACCGAGGATGAGTTCCGCGGCCAGGTCGAATGGCAGCATCGCAACTGGTTGGGCGGCGGACGACGCCTGTCGGCGCTACTGAAATTCTCGTCCATCTTCCGCTCCCTGGGCGTCGAATTCGTCCAGCCCCACTTCCTGACCAGGCGCTCGCGGCTGATTCTCGACCTCAGCCAGGGCCAGGAAGACGAAGAAACCTTTCTGCTCAACTATACCCGTTTGCGGTCGCGGCTCGAACACCGCTTCTCCTCCAGCCTGTCCGGGACGGTCGGCTACCGGCTGGAGTTTGCCCGGCTGAACAACATCTCGGCGTCAACGATTCGCAGCATCGGCGGTATCGAGCGCGAGGGGCTGCTGGCCGGCCCGATTCTGGAACTGGCCTGGAACACGATCACGGACCGGCTGAACCCCAAACACGGCGAGCTGGTGGCGCTCAGCTTTGCCCAAACCAGCAGCCCGGACTACCAGTTCTATACCCTGACGACCGAGGCCAAAAAATATTATGCGCTCGGCTGGCAGACCGTGGTGGCCAGCCGCCTCAAAATCGGCCTGGCCGACGCCTTCGGCCCGATAACACGGCTGCCCATCTCCGAACGCCTGTACGCCGGCGGCGAGAAGAGTGTGCGGGGCTACGGTCGGCGCCGCCTCGGTCCGCTGAGCCGGTCGGACGACCCGCTCGGCGGCCTGAGCCTGATCGAAGGCTCGGTGGAACTCCGCCGCCCGGTATGGAAGGCGGTCAGCGGAGCCGTGTTCGTCGATTTCGGCCAGCTTGAGACTCGGGCTCACGATATTCCAATTGACGACCTCCAGCTTGCCGCAGGTTTTGGCCTCGGCTACACCACGCCCTTCGGCCCGATCCAGCTGCACCTGGGCTTCCCCTTCGATCCCCCTGCTGGTGATGATCCCTGGCAGGTGCATTTCAGTGTGGGGCAATTTTTCTGAGGAATCTGCATGTGGACAATCTGTGGACAATCCTGCGTCGAAGCCTGGTGCTGATCGGGCTGCTGCTGGGCCTGGCAATAGTCGGTGGCCTGATATTCCTGCGCACCGAGCAGTTTCGCAGCCTGGCCCACCAGCAGATTCTCGACGCCCTCAACACCAGCCTGGCGGGGCAGGTCAGCCTGGAACGGCTTGAGGGCACGCTGTGGGGCTCGCTGGTCGTGCACCAGCTGCGGCTTGAGTACCGGGGCCGGACCCTGCTGCACATCCCCCGGCTGACCGCACGCTATCGGCTCCTGCCCCTGCTCGACGGCCGGCTGGAGGTCTCGGCCCTCTCGCTCGTTGAGCCGCTGGTGCGAATCAGCCAGGACGACACGGGCGGGCTCGATCTGCTCGAAGCCGTCTCGCAAGGCGCTGAGGGAGAGCCCGAGAGTTCGTCCAGCCTCGGCATTGGTCTGGAAAACCTGACGATAGAGAACGGGCAGCTGTCGCTCAGCCAAGGCGACCGCACCTACCGGCTGAACGATGTGCGGCTCGACGCGCGGCTCGATATCCTTCCCGCCGGCCTCGACCTCCACATCCGTCAGCTGAGCCTGCACGCTCTGACCGAGGGCCTGCCGCCCCTGCGCGTCGAAGCCGCCGCGCGCTACCACTACAGCAGCGCACGGCCCGCAGTCCAGCTGCACCGGCTCAGCCTCAGCACAGACCATTCCCGACTGCAACTGGCCGGCCGGCTCAGCAATGTGGACGCGCCCCAGACCGATCTTGACCTGGATATCGAACTCAGCCTGGAAAAGCTCGGGCTGGCCGATCTGCTCCGGCTCGCCCCCAACCTGCCGCTCAGGCACGATCTGACCGGACAGGTGCAGCTCAGCGGCCGGCCGAATGAGCTGCACGCGACCGGGCAGCTCAAGGC
>JAAXHF010000376.1 GCA_012271025.1 Deltaproteobacteria bacterium
ACCAGGCCGTGCTGGGGGTGCATACCAACCCGGAAGGACCATTTCTGCCAGTTCACGGCATAGCCGTCGATGCGAAAGCTCGGTCCCTCGGGCTGAGTGATGTCGAGCGGCTTGAGGTCGGTGCGCAGCGTGGGCTGGTGCTCCGGCTCATAGCGGCCACTCTCGGGCGGAATCGTCCTCACCCCGTGGTCTTCGACATGCACAACCCGGCCTTCGGTCAGATCGAGGTGGGCGATAATGCCGTGCAGCGGCCGGGCGTAGCCGTTGTCGGTCTTGTCGTGGCGGACAAAAGCAATGGCACGGACCAGTCGATGGCCGGGGTCGGCGCCGTTGACCAGCGGACCGCTGCCCGGCCACATGTCGATCTGGATTCGCTCAAAATCGTCGATGCCGCGTTTGCGAACGGCTCGCTGCCAGGCCGGGTCGGCCTTGGTGATTTTGATCGCCCGGATAAAGTCCCGACCGCTGAGCGGCGCCTGGACGCCGGCCTGGCGCCGGACTTCGAGCAGCTCGCCGGCGCTGACATTCACCCGCGCGTCAAAGCTGCCCTGCTCGTCCACGCCCAGAAAACGCAGCACGCGGGTGATCGGTTGACCCGGCGCAAAGTTCTTGACCGCAGCCTTGAGCGGCTCGAGCAGACTGACGCTGGAAAAGGCAAGCCGTCCCTGGCACGCCCCCGCCTCGGACAGGGTCGCCACGCCGCGTTCGATCTCGGCGCGGGTGGGGGGATGCAGGGGATGGGGCACCGGGCTCGGGGCAGTCGCGCGCACGGGCGGCGCCGAATCTTGGCTAAGCGTCTCAGACATCGCAGTTTCTCCTCCACAGCCGACGCTGTGGTGTGTTGTGGCAGACCTGTCAGGCGGCCCTGGCCAGCACCAGGCTGCCAAAGGCGTCGCGGCTGATCTGCCAGTCCGGCGGAACCAGGACGGTGGTGTCGGGCTCCTCAACAATGAGCGGCCCGGGCTGCGGCTCGGCAATATCGCTGCGGCGGCATACCGGCGTCTGTAGCAGACCGTGCTGCGGGCCGAAGAAAGCCGCCCGGGGCTTGTTCGCGCCGGACGACGCCCCAATCCGCGTCCCCAGGTCTCGAAAACGAATATCCCCAACCGTGGCCAGGGCGCGCAGGCGGAGGCTGACCAACTCAATCGGATCGCCGGTGGTGTAACCGAACGCCTGTTCGTGGGCAGCCTGAAAGCTCCGCGCCAGCGTGTCCGGCAGCTCGGCGGCATCGGCGCTGTCCGGACACGGAATGCTCAAGTCCTGGAGCTGATAGTCGTACTTCATATCAACATACGGCTCGAAGCGAATCAGTTCGGCGTTGATGCCCTCGGCCTGCATCAGCTCCCGAGCCTCGGCCTGCATGTCGGCGTACAGCTCCTGGATCCGCCCGGGCCGGAGTTCGGCCAGCGGCGTCACCACGCTGCGGATATAGTCGTGGCGGTAGTCGGCCAGCAACAGCCCCAGGGCGCTGAACACGCCGGGAAAGACCGGAACCAGGACTTTGCCGATCTCCATGTCGTCGGCCAGGGCGGCGGCGTGGACCGGGCCCGAGCCGCCAAAAGAAACCAGGGTAAAGTCGCGCGGATCGCGGCCGCGTTCGGTTGAGACCGCCCGCAGGGCGCGCATCATGGCCGAGTTGGCGATCTGGCTGATCCCGTAGGCTGCCCCACGGGTGTCCAGCCCCAGCGGGTCGGCGATCTGGTCCTTGATCGCCTGCCAGGCCGCGTCATGGTCGATCCGCATCGTCGTGTTGGCAATCGCCTCGGGGTTGATATAGCCGTTGACTACGTTGGCGTCCGTCACCGTCGGTTTGCTGCCGCCCCGGCCGTAACACACCGGTCCGGGCTCGGCTCCCGCGCTGTGGGGTCCGACCCGCAGCGCCCCGCTGTCGTCGATCCAGGCGATGCTGCCGCCGCCGGCCCCGACCTCGACGATATCGAGCGAAGGCACACGCAGGGCATGGCCGCCCTTGTAGAACTGGTGGGTGGTGACGTTGGCCGCCCCGCCAATTTCGCCCGCAGCCCGCTCGGCCGGCAGCCCGTCTTCAATCAGACACGCCTTGGCCGTGGTGCCGCCCATATCGAACGACAAGACCTTGTCCAGACCGGTCTCCTGGCCCAGCCGGGCCGCAGCCAGGACCCCGGCCGCCGGCCCGGACTCGATCATAAAGGCCGGTTTGTTGCGGGCCAGGTCGGCCGACATGATCCCGCCGTTGGACTGCATGACCAGCAGCCGCTCGCTGTAGGCCGACAGGTGGTGTTCGAGACGGTCCAGATAGCGGTCTACGACCGGAATCAGCGAGGCGTTAATGACGGTCGTGCTGGCCCGCTCATACTCCCGGATCTGGGGGTAGATGTCGGACGAAATACACACCACCGCCCCGGAGCCCAGCTCGTCCGCAATCAGCCGTGCCACCTCCTGCTCGTGAGCCGGGTTGAGGTAGGAGTTGATCAGGCACACGGCAATGGCCTGGACCTTCTGGTCGGCCAGACTGCGGATGACCTGACGGGTTTCCTCGGCATCCAAGGAACGCTCGACCGTGCCGTCGCCCAGCACCCGTTCGCTCAGCTCCAGACGCAGCTGGCGCGGCACCAGCGGGCGGCCCCTGACCCAGTTGGGGTCTTGCAGGTTGGGCCGCCGTTCGCCCCGCATCTCCAGGTCGTCGCGGAACCCGCGGGTCGTGATATAGCCGGTCGGCGCGGTCGTGCCCTCGATCACGGCGTTCGACGCAATCGTTGTGCCGTGGACAAAATTGGCGATCCGTTCGGACGAACCGGCCTGACGAATATGGCCGACGATGTCCTCGCCGACCCGGTCGAGCAGGGACAGGACCTTGGCCGTGTCGATCCGACCGTCATCGCCCAGCACAATCACATCGGTAAACGTCCCGCCGATATCAAACCCCACCCGCATGCGCGCGTCTCCCGCCCTAATCCGCCACCGCCGCCAGACGCTGTCTGTCGCCCCGCAGCTCCAGCGTGCCTTCTTCATCGACGCTCAGGCTGTCGGGGTCAATCACCACCCCGTACACCTCACGGGCGCGCTCGACTGAGACCTTGCCCTCAAGCACGTCGAGTCTGACCGCTTCCACATCACGCTCAAAGGGATCGCCATAGCCGCCCGAACCGTGGACCTTGTGGTAGACGCGGTCGCCCGGCTGGACCTGGAGGTGGACGTGAGCCTGGGGGGTCAGCACGGTCTGCTGGCCGTCCGCAGTGTGGATGTTGACCGCGTCGCCACCCTGACCGCCGCCGTCGAGGCCCTCCGAGCCGCGTAGGCCGACGGTCCGCAGCAAGACCTCGGCCGGCTTGCGGAAACGCCACTCGCGGTAGACCGACACCGAGCCGCGGTGGCGACCCGCGCCCTCGGTATCGGGCACAAAGCCAAAGCCCTCAATCGTGACCGGATACTCCCGTTCGAGCAGCTCGGCCGGCATCGAGCCATAGCCACCGCCCATCACCAGCGGTGAGGCTCCGTCCACCCCGTCGGCCTGCGGACGGCCGCCCCAGCCGCCAAAGAACACGTCCATGAACGACTGATACTTACCGTTAGTGTGGGCGTTGAAGTGCAGCATGTCCGCGCCCTCGCCAACCCCGCCGAGCCGGCCGGGCAGCGCCTTGGCAATCGCCCGGTAGACCATATTGCTGAGTGACATCATCAGCGAGGCCCGACCGCCGACCGCCGCCGGATAGCGCGGGTTGAGCAGCGTGCCCTCGGGCACGATGATATCAATCGGCCGCGCAAAGCCGTGGTTGACAATCACGTCGGTCGGCAGCAGCGACTTGAACGGCGCCCGGGTCACGGCCTTGGTCGATACCAGCGGGGCGTTGATCGAGGCGTTGACCTGGGGCGGGCTGGACGACAGATCGAGCGTAGCCCGGTCGCCCTCAATGCGGACGATGACGTCGAGCGGCACCGGTCCGCCGGTGACCTCGTTCTCGTCGACAAACAGCATCTCTTCCCGGTACTCGCCTGACGGGATCTGACTGATGGCCTGGCGGGTGGTCTGCTCGGCGTACTCGACCAGGTGGTCGCAGGTGGCGTTCAGCTGCTCAAAGCCGTATTTGTCGATCAGCTTGGTCAGCTGCTCCTGACCCTTCCAGCAGCTGGCCACCTTGGCGTCAACGTCGCCGACCCACTCCTCAGGCGTGCGCACATTGGCCACGATCAGATCCAGCAGGACATCGTTGCGCGTGCCGCTGTCGTACAGCTTGAGCATCGGAATCCGCACACCCTCCTCAAAGCTCGACTGGCACAGGCTGGAAATGCCGCCGGCAAAACGGCCGCCCACATCGGTGTGGTGCGAATAGGAGATCAGGAAGCCGGCCAGCTCTCCCTGCCAGAAGGCCGGCGCAATCAGGGTGATATCGGGCATGTGGGAAATGCCGCAGTAGGGATCGTTGGCAATGATGATGTCGCCGGGCTTGAGGTCGTCGCCGTGCTTGGCCAGCACGTTGTCCATGGTGTCGATGAAGACACACATCTGGTACGGCGAGCCGCCCTCACCGACGACCCGGCCGTGGCGGTCGCACACGGCGGTGGCAAAATCGCCGACCTTGCACATGCCGGAACGCCCGGTCCGGTACACGGTCAGGGTCATCTCCTCGGTGATTGCCGCGATCTGGTTGCGGATGACTTCGACGAGGATGGGATCAAACGGTCGGGACATGGTGCCTCCCTGGGCTGCGCGTGACGTTTGCGGTGTGCATGACAGAGGACGCGGCTCAGCCCTCATTCTCGGGGCCGAACGAATCGGTCGTAATCTGACGCGACTTGAATTTCCACTCGCCGCCGACCTTGGCGTACTCGTCGTTATACCAGCCCCGCATCTCCCATTTCTGGCCGTCCTTCAGCAGGTGGACCTCGACGTAGCAGGTGCCGGTGGCCGAGTCGGGACCGGTCAGCTCAATCACGTGGTTGTGAATGAACGGCCGGGGCCCCATGTCGTTGAGCGCCCCCTCGATCAGGCCGCGCAGCTGCTGGCGGCCCTGGCCCTTGGGCAGGCTGGGATCGTCGGTGCCGAAGGTGCCGTCTTCGGTGAACAGCTCGGCGTAGCCGTCCAGGTCTTTCTGCCACACACAGTGACAGTAGCGCTGCGGCAGGGTGCGGATCTCTTCGCGGTCCAGCACCTCTTGCAGCTGGGCTTCGAGACTCTTGCTTGCCATCGGTGTCTCCCCTCTTAGCCCTCGTTCTCGGGACCAAACGAGTCGGTCGTAATCTGACGCGACTTGAATTTCCACTCGCCGTCCACCTTGGCATACTCGTCGTTATACCAGCCCCGCATCTCCCACTTCTTGCCCTCGCGCAGCATGTGGACCTCGACGTAACATGTGCCGGTGGCCGAGTCGGGGCCGGTCAGCTCGATCACATGATTGTGAATAAACGGCCGGGGCTGGATGTCGTCCAGGCCGCTGGCGATCATTTTGCGCAGGTTGTCCCGGCCCTGGGCGCCCGGCAGGTCGGGGTTGTCTATCGTGAACGAGCCGTCCTCGGTGAACAGATTGGCGTAGCCGTCCAGGTCCTTTTGCCACACGCAGTGACAGTATTGCAGCGGCAGGTTGCGAATCGCCTCGCGGTCAATCACTTCTTGCATCTGGGTTTCCAGGTCTGCCATAGCTCCCTCCTTATGGCGTCATTCGAGCCGAGCATAGTCCGACTGCGACGCGAGTGCAATGCTTGATACGCCAAGCGCTAGCCTTCGGCCAGGAACGACGGACTACCCGTTTTGGCGGTCTGTCCGCCGTCGGCGACAAAGGCCGAACCGGTCACAAACGAGGCCAGATCCGAGGCCAGGAACAGCACCACGTTGG
>JAAXHF010000314.1 GCA_012271025.1 Deltaproteobacteria bacterium
CGGCTGCCGAGCGAGACCTTTTTCGAACACTGTGTGACGGGCTTTGAGGGCGACGAGGCGCCGCCGTCACGCCTACCCGAATTCTACGGGGACATTCTGGCCTGGTCCTCGGACGTGTATCATCACGACGGGGACGACGCCTGGCGGGCGATCGAGACGATGGAGGCGTGTGGCCTGCCGGCGTCGTATCAGGAGCGGTTTCTGGGCACCAACGCCCGCAAGCTGTACAACATCGACGCCCCGCGCGAGTTCATTCGGGAACGGGTAACGGAGATTGAGCGGCCGGACTGGTGGCCGACTGAGGCTGAAGTCCAGCACGCCCTGCAACCCGAGGCCGCCCTGCTGCGACCCTACGGCGAGAGCGGCAGGCGAGCCAACGGCGCTAACGGCCAAGCCAACGGCGCCAACGGCCGCTCAGACACTAAGACGGGCGCCCCCGCCCAGGGAGCCCGGGCATGACCGACCGCAAAGGCTTTACCGTCTTTGACGCCAACTCGCACGTGGTCGAGCCGCGGGCGGTGTGGGAGAGCTACCTGGAGCCCGAATACCGGACGCTGGGCAAATCCGCCCTGTGGCGCGAGGAGGGCCGCTACGGCTCCTACCTCAAGGTCAACGGCAAGATGTTCCGCGACCCGATGAACCCCAATATCCCCCGCTACGCCATCTGGCGGCCGGGCATGAGCTGGGAGCAGGTCGGCGAGCTCGACCCCAACACCCGTCACGCCATGACCGAGGGCGCGTCCGACCCCCAGGCCCGGCTGCGCGATATGGACGCCATGGGCGTGGACCAGGCCCTGCTGTACCCGACCTGGTTTGCCGAGGGCTTCGGCCTGATCGAAGACCCCGACGTGGCCTACGCCCTGGCCCGGGCCTACAACAACTGGATGGCCGACTTCTGCGCGGTCGCGCCCGAGCGGCTGTATGCGGCGGCCATGATTCCCCTGCAAAGCATGGACTTCGCATGTGAAGAGCTGCACCGCATCGCCGCCATGCCTTGCTTCCGGGGCGTCTTTCTGCGGCCCATGTTTGTCGAGGATCGCTACTACACCCATCCCTACTACGATCCGTTCTGGGCCGAGGTCGAACAGTCCGGGCTGACCCTGGCGGTCCACCCTTCGGCCGGTTTGTGGAACCCGGAATGGACCTCGCACGGGCCGTTTGCCGAGAAGGTTAACGGTCGCCTCAACCAGGTGTCTTTTGTGCGGGAAGCCGGCGGCGGTCCGTTTGCCGGCGGCGGTAACGGCACCAACTTCGCCTTTGTTGCCCAGCAGCCAATCGGCCATCCCATCGCCCAGATTCTGTCGCCCTGGCTCGACAACCATATGTTCGTGGCCGCGACCCTGATCGGCTTCACCGTCATGCAGCGCTACCCCGCCCTCAAGATCGTCATGGCCGGCGGCAAAGCCTCGTGGATGGAGGAAGTCCTGGAGAAGATGGAAGCCTCGACCCGGACCATTCCCCTGCTCCACCACTACCCGGTGCGGACCGACGTGGAGGAGATGTGGGAAGAAGGCCGGGTGCTGCTCGGCTTTGACGCCGAGGAGCGGCTGGTCCAAAAGCTACCCCAGACCTTCGCCCATAAGATCGTCTGGGGCTCGCGCTATCCCCAGCAGGACACGACCAGCGCCTGGGAGGCGATTGAGCGGCTCAGACAGGCGTATGTCGATGAATCGGCCATCGCCCGTATGCTGGGCGGTAATGCCGCCGAACAGTTCGGAATTCAACCAGTACTGAATGATGAACGCTGAATGATGAATGATGAACGGCAGACAGCTTACCGCTGTTCGCCGTTCATTTTTTGTTGCGTCGCCCAAAGCCGAACAGCACCTGAGCGATGCGGCGCATCTGAATCTCTTCCGCCCCCTCAGTGATCCGATACCGCCGGTGGTGGCGCAGGATGTGCTCGAAGGGCTTGTAGCGCGAGTAGCCCAGGCCGCCGTGGACCTGCATGGCCCGGTCGGCCGCCTCACACACCAGGCGGTTGGCCCGGTAGTTACACATGGCGACCCGGTCGGACAGCCGGCGGGCGACTTCAGGTTTAGACATGCGGTCCATCTGCCAGGCCGTCTGGTAGATCAGCGTGCGCAGCATGGCCGCCTCGGTGTGCAACTCGACCAGCGGCCACTGGATGGCCTGATTGACGGCCAGCGGCTTGCCGAACGGCTTGCGCTGCTGGGCATAGGCGACCGCCTCGTTGATGCAGTACTGGGCCGCCCCCAGCGATGAGGCAGCCTGGCGGATGCGGTTCTCGTGGACAAAGTGCTGGGCCACGGCCAACCCCTCGTCCGGCTCGCCCAGCACCGCCCCGGCCGGAACCCGCACGTCGTGGAGCGCAACCCGGGCGTGGTCGGTCGGCATGTTAAACGTCCACAGATACTCCTCAACCACAAAGCCCGCACTGTCGGTCGGCACGATGAAGCAGGTAATCCCGCGCGGGTCGCCGTCCTGACCGCTGGTGCGGGCGAAGATGAGATCGTGGCTGGCGGTGTGGACACCCGAGTTCCAAGTCTTGGTCCCATTGATGCGCCACTCGTCACCGTGGCGCACCCCTCGGGAGTCCATCCAGGTGGCGTCGGACCCGTGCTCGGGCTCGGTCAGCCCAAAGGCGATATGCAGCGAGCCGTCGAGGATGCCGGGAATCAGCTCGCGCTGCTGCTGCGGACTGCCAAAATCGCGCAGCATCAGCACGACCGGCTGGTTGGCCACGATGGAGCTTTCGTTCTGCAGGTCGTTATGCAGTCCCAGACCCTTGGCCGCCAGGTGCTCGCGGATGATCGCCATGGCCAGGTGTGAGCCGTCCCGGCCGCCGTACTCCTTGGGCAGACCAAACCGGTAGTGACCGGCCCGGTCGGCCCGGCGTCGCATCTCGGCCAGCAGGTCTTCCCACTCCGTGCGCGGCACACCACCATTTTCAAAGTCGGTCCGAGCCCATTCGCGCCGGTGGTCGAAGAAGCGGATGTTGTCGTC
>JAAXHF010000452.1 GCA_012271025.1 Deltaproteobacteria bacterium
ACCGACTGCACGAACATGCCGGAGGAGCCGCAACAGGGGTCATACACCCGGCCGTGATAGGGCTCCAGCATCTCGACCAGTAGCTTGACCACACAGCGCGGGGTGTAGAACTCGCCGCCCTTCTTGCCTTCGGCGCTGGCGAATTGCGACAGAAAGTATTCGTACATGCGGCCTAGCACGTCCTTGGACCGGGCCGCTGCGTCGCCGACCTGGATATTGCTGATGAGGTCGATGAGTTGGCCGAGCCGCTGCTTGTCGAGCGCCGGACGGGCGTAGTCCTTGGGCAGTACGTCTTTGAGCGCCGGGTTGTCGCGCTCAATGCCGGTCATGGCGCCGTCAACAAGCTGACCGACCGTGGCCTGCCGCGCCTGGGCCTTGAGGTGCGCCCAGCGCGCCTCGGGCGGCACCCAGAAAATGTTCTCGGCGCGGTACTCGTCCGGGTCTTCGGGGTCGGCGCCCTGGTCCTGCTCGCCTTCGAGACGGGCGTGCATCTCCTCGAAGGCATCGGAGATGTATTTCAGAAAGATGAGACCGAGGACGACGTGCTTATACTCGGCGGCGTCCATGCTGCCACGCAACGCATCGGCCATGCCCCACAGCTCGGCCTCATAGCCGGTTGTCGCATCCGTCGCATTATGGGCGGTGGCCTGCGAGTGATCGTCTCGTGTTTTCTTTTGTCTCTGCGCCACGTCCTTTCCTTCCGCTCGAATATAGGCCGGTTCAGGGCTCCTGTTGATAGGCCAGCTCGCCCGCCTCAATCCGCAGCCCGAGCCGGTTCTGCCGGGTCGGCAGCGGACAGGTGGTGAAGGGATTGTAGGCGCACGGCGGGTTGTAGGCGGTGTTGAAATCCAGGCTCAGCCGGCCGTTGCGTGGCAGGGGGGCGTGCAGAAAACGAGCCGCCCCGTAGGTCTCTGTGCCGCTCGTCGCGTCTCGAAACACAAAGAACAACTCGTTCGGTCCTCCGACGACCGGCTCCAGGCGCAGGGTCTGTCCGCGCAGTCCAAAGACGACTTGGCCCGGACTCTGAAAACGTTCGAGATCACCCAGAATGTTGAGCATGGTGACCGACTTGGGGCGCTCGTAGGGTTCAAAACGCGCCTCGACCCGGTAGGCCGCATCAATCGGAAACCAGCGCAGACCGTTGAACGTCTTGCGCAGCGGGTGGTCGGGGTCTCTGAGCCGAAGGGCAAAGCGCTGCCCGCTGGTGTGCACCCACAGGCTCAGCCGGCCGATGCGGAGCGCGTCCGAGACGGCGCCCACCCCCAGGCTGGCGGTCTGGACTTTTTCTCCGTGCTGCAACACCTCGACCCCCGGCTCGGCCCGAAACGTCGTCGTACCGTGCTCAAGCCGGAAGACGCCGACATGGGCCGGCGCCGCGTCAGCCGGCAGGACGATGTCATTGTCCGCAGCACTGCCGACCCGGTTGTCTCCGGCTTGGAGCCAGTGCAGGCCGGCTATGGTAAGCCAGCCGGTCTCCGACCTGAGACGCGCCTCGCGCTCCTGACGCCAGGTTTCAATGCGCTGCGTGTACGCCTGCTCCTGGCCGACCACCGGTTCGGGCAGCAGCAGCCCGGCCAGGCAAACCGCAAGCAGCAGGACGTGCATGGCTCAGGCGTCCTGAGACGGGTACAGCGGCGTGCCGCGCAGGGCGGGCGGATAGTTGAGGGCGGCCGCATGCTGATAGGCCGGCCGCGCCGTCTGACGGGCCGTATAGTCCAGCAGGATCGTGTCCAGGGGCTGCTTATAGGCATCCGCCCAGGTCAGACAGCTGGTCAGAATGATGTCGGCACAGGTGAAAGTGTCGCCTAACAGGTAGGGTCCGCCGGTCTGGAGAGCCTGGCTGATAACGGCCACCTGCCGGGCAAAGCCCTCTTCCGCGGCGCTGATGGCGTTGGGGGCTTCTCCGTACAGCGCGGCCAGATCGCGGTGGCGGCGTATCACATACAGGGTGTGAGCGTCCAGCTCGGTCATCATGAAAAAACACCACTGGTCGTACACCGCCCGCTGGCGCGAGCGGGGTGGGGGAAGCAGGTCGGTCTCCCGGCCATAGGTGTCGGCCAGATAGGTGACAATGGCCGCGCTCTCGGCCAGGACCAGATCGCGGTCGCACAGGACCGGAATTTTTCCACGCGGGTTCAAGGCCAGGTACTCCGGGGTCTGCGTCTCTCCGGTTCGGGAACCGATCAGACGCCGGTCATAGTCGGTGATGCCGAGTTCGTGCAAAACCCAGTGCACCCGCATCGTGCGGGTCGTGCCTCCGCCCCAGACGGTCAGGTGCTGATATTCGCCGGCCATCGCTTGTCTCCAATCTGTTGGCAGTATAGGAGAGAGGGACGCAGAATCAAGGAGGGCGCATGGCGGAGGAAAAGCTTGCGTATCGCTGGTGGGTGTTGGCCGCCAGCGTTCTGGTGTTCACCTTTACCTTTGGCATGGGCTGGACCTACAT
>JAAXHF010000675.1 GCA_012271025.1 Deltaproteobacteria bacterium
GTACCACTGTATTGTGATTGAGGCGCGCGGCCACGGGCTGTCATCCAAGCCACTCAGCGGCTACTCGATCCAGGACATGGCGGCCGACGATGCCGCAGCCCTGGCCGCCCTGGGGGTGGACCGGGCGATCCTGGTCGGCAACTCCATGGGCGGCATGCGGGCCATGCAGATGAGCCTGGATTACCCTCACCTGGTCGCCGGCAATGTCATCATCAGCAGCGCCACCAATCTGAGCCGATTTTTAGACGCCGACCAGCTCATCGCCAGCCTGCAGGAGGACTATGAGGCTGCGGCCGACGATCTGGTCGAGCGCTGTTTCTCGGTCAAGACGCGCGCCGAGCGGCCGGAGGTGTGCCAGATGATCAAGAACAATTTTCTGGACGAGGGCACCTTTCCCCGCCGGGTGGCGCTGGCCTGCCTGGAGGACCCTGGCGGCGTGTGGCGCTGGGACATCACCGAACGGCTGCAAGACATTCGCCAGCCGACCCTGGTCCTGGTCGGCGAAGAGGACAGGGGCACGCCGGTTGAGGCCAACCGGTTCCTGGCCGACCACATTCCGCAGGCCGAGCTGTGGGTCATCAAAGACGTCGGTCACTGCTATGAAATCGAAAGACCGCTGGAGTTCAACCAAGAGCTGGAGGCCTTTGCGGCCAGGCATGGCCACTGAATAGGCCGGTGTCTCATCCCTGCCCTGACCCGGCGTGGAACCACGGCCGGTTTTCAAGATACTGAGACGGGACAAGAACCGAACCTTCCATGATCCGGCGGGCGGTGCGCTGGGTGATGACCCGTTCGGCCCGCCACTCTGAGCCGCAGCGTTTGACCTCGGCGCCCAGTTCCATCACCCCGGCCGGATGGCCGATCCGCAGCCGCCCGACGGAGGCCGCCCGCGATACCTGGTGGACAACCGTGCCGTCTACCGCAGCCGCCACCGCCGTGCACATCGACACCGTCCCGGGGAAGGTCCGGTGGGTATTGCCCATGGAAATCGCCCGAGCCAGGACATCCATCTGCCCGGCCTCAATATCCCGTCCGCCGCTCGTCCGGTAGCGGGCCGGGGGCGCAACCAGGGCGATCTTTGGTGCGGCCGGACTGTGTGTGTGGGCGTCTTCGGGACTGGCGGCCAAGCCCAGCAGCACAGCCCCCCGACAGCGGATGTCTTCGAGCCTGGCCTGCAAACTCTGGTCGCCGTCAAGCTCGGGTGCCAGACGCCGGACATCAGCCCCGACCTCTTCGGCCCGCACGAAAACGGTCGGAATGGCGGCATCAACTACGGACACGCTGACACGCCGGCCATCGGTCAAGCCCAGCTCCTGCCTGGGTCGGCCGGTCGGCAGCAACCCGCCGCCGAGCGAGCCCCCGGGCTCCAGGTATTCGAGCCGAATACACGCCCCCGGAGCGGGCACGCCGTCAATCGTATACGCGCCCTCAACCTCGGCCTGACCGTCACACACCGGCACCTGGGCGATATAGCGTTTGCCGGTATTGGTCGCCAAGACCCGGACTCGGGTCAGCGGCTCCAGCGCCGGCACCAAACCCTCGTCAACGGCAAACGGACCGACCGCAGCCGAGATATTGCCGCAGGTGCTGCTCCAGTCAATCGTCGGTGTGCGGACATCAACCTGGCCGAAGGTAAACGTCACGTCGCTATCGGCACGCGTACTTTTGCCGATGATCGCCACCTTGCTGAGAGAGGAAATGCCACCGCCGAGCCCATCGACCTGGCGACCGTGCATATCGGGGCTGCCCAGGGCGGCCAGAATAATCCGCTCGCGGGTCGGTCCGTCGTAGTCGGCCAGGTCGTCCTCCCGAAAACAGATCGCCCGGCTCGTGCCGCCGCGCATGAACACCGCTGGGACCCTGTGCTGCATCGTCCGCTCCCGTCTCGGGCTCTCAGGCTGATCGGAACTCGGGCATGACCTCGGTGGCGAAACGCCGCACCAGCTTGACGTCAAGATTCTCAAACAGTGAGAGAATGAAGTAGCGTATCCCGGCGTCCCGCAAGTCCGCGATCCGCTGGACGATCTCGGCCGACGGTCGGCTGAGCAGCGGAAGGCGCAGCGAGACCGACTTCTGGACCTCGGCCGGATCGCGCCCGACCTTTTGGCACACCGCATCAAAATCGGCGCAGGCTTTTCTGACGCCCTCCAGGCCGCCCTCGCGCACAAAGAAATGCCAGATGTTGGCGTGCCGGGCGGCCAGCGGCTGGATGACGCGCGGCCCCATGCCGCCGATCAGAATGGGCGGATGGGGTTTCTGGACGGGCTTGGGCTCAAACGGCGCGTCGGTAATCGTGTAGTAACGTCCCTGGTAATTGGTCCGCTCCTGGGTGAACAGCAGCTTCATCAGCTCGACCGCTTCGACCAGGCGCCGGGCGCGCTGGCCGGCCGTATAGTAGGGGATATCGAAGGCCGTGTGTTCGAGCTCAAACCAGCCCGCTCCCAGCCCCAGAATCAGCCGGCCGTTGCTGACATGGTCCACGGTTGCCGCCATCTTGGCCAGCACGGCCGGGTTGCGGTAGGTATTGCCGGTCACCAGCAGGCCGACCCGGAGCCGCCTGGTCTGGGCGGCCAGGGCCGCCAGCAGGGTCCAGCCCTCCAGACACGCGCCGCCGGGATCCGTGACGATGGGGAAAAAATGGTCAAAGCCGAACGCGCTGTCATAGCCCAACTCGTCGGCCTCAAGCCAGAGCTGCTGCACGGCGCTGTAGGTCACATTCTGGGGCGGGGTCTGAATACCGAAGCTGAGTTGGCTGGCGCCGTGCGAGGCGGCCTGAACCTTGGGAACCCAGGAGCCAGCCAGGGCGGCCAGGGCGGCCAGGCGGCCGGCGTTTTTCAGAAACTGGCGGCGGGGAGTGGTCATGTCGTGCTCCTTTGTGTCTACGCTGGGCGAACCGGGCAGGCCATGCTAGGCTGCTTGCCACGGAGGATGACCGATGTCCACACTCAGCTTCGACACCCTGGCCTACGCCAAAAGACTCAGAGCCGCCGGTTTCAGCGAACACCAAGCTGAGGCGCTGGCCGAAGCGCAAGCCGAACTCATTGATGAGCGCCTGGCAACAAAACACGATCTCAAGGAACTCGAGTACCGCTTGATTATTCGCCTGGGAGCCATGCTCGTCGTCGCCATCGGTGTCGTGGCCACTCTGGTCAAAATCCTCTAGGCAGCGCCTGTTCATACCTTTGCCATCACCTCGTCGGCAAAGCGTTCCATGGCCGGATACAGGTCGGTGGCAAAACGCGAGCGGCGCATCCAGCCCGGAGAAAAGGCAAACAGCCGGTGCACGCCAGCGTCCTCAAAGCGTTTGACCGTGTCGAGTGTCGGCTCGACGCTGGGGTCGAGCCCGACCGTAATCTCGAGCTGAGCAAAGTCCCGCCCGGCCTGTTCGGTCAGCTCTTTCAGAGTCGCCAGGTAGGGCTTGACGCTGTCCGGGGTGTAGCGGATGCCGCACCAGCCGTCGGCCAGCTCGGCGGTACGCTTGAGCGCCGCCCGACTCTCGCCACCGAAGATCAGGGGCGGATGCGGTGTCTGAACCGGTTTGGGGTTGAAGCCGACCGGCTCAAAACGGTGGTGGGTGCCGTCAAACTGGGGCGCTTCCTCGGTCCACAGCGCCCGCATGACCCTGACCGCTTCGCGGGTCCGGCCGGCCCGGTTCTTGAACGGCATGCCAACGGCGTCAAACTCCTCTTCACACCAGCCGACGCCGATCCCGAAAAGCACCCGGCCCTGCGACAGCACGTCCAGACTGGCCACCGCTTTGGCCACGCTGAGGGTGTTGCGCAGGGGCAGGACAAACACGCCGGTGCCGAGCTTGAGCCGTGTGGTCTGAGCGGCCACAAACGACAGGGCCACAAACGGATCGTGCAGGGCCACGCCGGGTCCGCCGGGAAACTTGCCGTCGGCCGAGCCCGGATAGCGGGCCTTCATCTCTACCGGCACGGCCAGGTGCTCTGGAATCCAGGCCGACTCAAAGCCCAGCTCCTCACCCTTGCGGGCCACCTCGGCCAGAACATCGGGGCGAACCGTTGACCCGCTGCCAACTCCCATCAGTGCAAACTTCATGCTTGTCCTCCTCGTTAAGCGTCAGAAATTTGCCGCCCAGATACGGGTGAGATCGAGAGTGAACCCTGGGAGTTCTGGATCGCCCGAGATGGTCGTTGGATTTTCCAGGCACTCCGCGACAGCTCCGGGACGATAGACGAAAACGCGGTGGTCAGGCGGGTCGAGCAACCATCCCAAGCGTGCGCCATTGGCCAGATACTCCCGCATTTTTTCTTGAATCGCCTCTAGGCTGTCAGACGGCGAACGGAGTTCAATCAGAAAATCGGGACACAGCGGCAAGAACTTTTTTTTCTGCTCAGGCGTCAGCACGGCAAGGCGAGAGCGTTTCACCCAGGCGGCGTCTGGTGAGCGCATTGCGCCATTGGGAAGGATGAAGCCGGTGGAGGAGTCAAAGGGTTCTCCGCTGCTTTCGTTGAGAGCCCACAGAGTGAGAAAGGCGTTGAGGCGTGCGTTTCGGTTCCCCGTCTCTCCTCCGGCCGGTGACATGATGACTAAATCTCCTTCCGCCGTGCGTTCGAGACGTAAGTCCCGATTGAGCTGACAGAATGCAAAAAACTCGTCCGCGTTCATATCGAGAACGGGTCGCAGTTGGAGGTGGATAGGTTTCGTCTGTGGCAGGGGGGCGGCTCCGGGCATAGTAACCTCCTGAGGCAAAGCACGCTGTCGTCGGCCCGGGCTACGCTAGCATAGATCGGCCATCGGTAGCGAGGGCGAGCGTCTTCACATCTCCAGCGACACCCGGATCGCCCCGCCGTCATTGGCGAACGGAAAGGCGCGGTTAATCTCGGCAAAGGGAAAGGTATGCGAAATAATCCGCTCAAACGGATAGGCGTCTTTGCGCCGCGCCAGCCAGTCCAAGGCGCGCGGCAGCACCCACGGTTCATAGACCGTCACGCCCCGAATCGTGTGCCCGCCCCGCACGACCGTCCCGGGGTCGAGGCTGGACTGGGGGCCGGGCGTGATATTGCCGACCCAGAAATAGCGGCCGGCCTGGCGCAGCAGCCGGACCCCTTCATCCACGGCGTGCGGAGCGCCGACAAACTCGGCGACCACGTCGGCGCCCTGCCCCCGGGTGTGGTCAAATACCAACTCGCGGCGGGCCCGCTGGTCAAGCTCGTCGATATTGACCGTGATATCGGCGCCGAACTCTGTGGCCAGGGCCAGGCGGTCGGGCAGGCGGTCAAAGACGACGACCTGGGCCGCGCCCATGTCCTTGGCCAGGGCTGCGGCGTACAGGCCCAGCCCGCCCGCCCCCTGAATCACGATCGTATCGCCGAGTTGCAGACCGGCCTGATCCAGGCCGTACAAGGATTCGCATAGCGCGCAGTTGACCGGCGACACCGCAGCATCGCTCAGCTCGGGCGGGACTTTGCACACGGTCTGGCCCTGACGCAGATAATAATACTCGCCGTAGGCGCCACGGAAATGCGGTGCCTCATCCGCGTCACGCATCCAGTGGCGGTAGCGGTTGGGACCGGCCGAGGAGCCGTGCAAACAGGCCGGGCAGGCGCCGCACGGAATGAAATAGGTGTAGGCCACGCGGTCGCCCTCGGCCAAACGCTGGCCCAGACAGTCGCGGCGCACGTTTCTGCCCAGCCGGCAGAGCGTGCCGACCATCTCGTGTCCGGACACCACCGCCCGGTCGCTGGGCATACCCGGTCCATCGCCACGCCACAGGTGGAGGTCAGAGCCGCAGATATTGGCGCGGTGGATTTTGACCAGCATATCGTCCGGGCCCACCTCCGGCAGGGGATATTCCCGGAATTCCATGGCCTGCATGGGACCGCTGAAAATGGCAACCCTGGCTTGCATGTCGCTCTCCTCAGACCGGCGGTCGGTCTACGCACATCTTGTGAATGACGGACACAATGTGGTCGGGGCCGCGCTCAAACGCCCCACGCTGGATGCTCTCGTTCGGCTGGTGGGCCTGGTCGAGGTCGCCGGGTCCGCAAACCAGGGAATCGATGCCGGCTCGGGCGAACTGGCAGCCGTCGGTGCCAAACGGCGCGCCACCGCTGGCGGCGGCCTCAAACTCGGCAAACAACACCCGTTCCAGCGGGGTGTGACGCGGCGACAAGAGCGGCGGAGCAATAAAGGGCTCACCGACCTCGACCGTCGGTCGCAGCTCAGAGCCGTAGTCGCGGGTATCGACCGCCTGAACGCGGCGGACGATTTCCTCATAGATGGCGGTCGGATCGGTGCGCGGCAGCGGGCGGTAGCTGAGCAACAGGCTGCACTGTTCGGCGATCATATTACCGGCGCTGCCGCCCCGAATCAGGCCGAAATTGAAACTGGTGTAGGGCGCCTCGGGAAACAGGTCGGCGAACTCGGCCGAGGGCTGGGACCGCAGCTCGGCCTGGTAGCGGCCGATTGCCTCGATGACCCGGCCGGCCACCGCGATGGCGTTGGCCCCTTTTTCCGGGACGCTGCTGTGGCCGCCTTTGCCGTGGACCGTGATCGTCACCAGGCCGATGCCTTTGTGGGTGTGAAACACCTGGCCCGAGGTCGGCTCGCCGATCCAGGCCAGGCGGGGCTGGGGCAGCTCGCCCAGGGCTGTCGGCAAGTCCGGCAGCAGCCGCTCGGCGCCGAGCATGCCAACCTCCTCGTCGGCCGTGAACGCAAACACCAGCGGGCGGGCCAGCCTGCTCAGGTCGAGCCGGGCGGCGGCGTCCACACACTGGGCGATGAACGCCTTCATGTCCGAGGTGCCCCGGCCGTACACCCGGTCGTCTGCAATCTCAAGCCGTAGCGGGTCGCGGGTCCAGCCCGGCTGGTTCTCAAAGGGCACCGTGTCCACATGGCCGGAAATAATCAGCCCGTCCGGTTCGGGCGGCCCGGCACACGCCAGCAGGTTGACTTTTTGCGCCCCGGCCACCTCGGTCCGTTGCAGCGACACCCGAAAACCGTGCCCCTCAAGCTGTTCGCCCAGATACTCCATGGCCGGAGCGTTGGAGTTGCTGCTGACCGTGTTCCAGGCGACCAGCCGCCGCGTTACTTCGTGAAGATACGAGTCCATGCTGCTATCCTTCCCCTTTGCATATTGGGGCAGTCGAGACATAATACACCGAAGAGGAAACGTGTCACCAGTCAACATGCTGTAAGGGCGACACGTTTCCTCTTGAGAAGAAGAAACGTGTCACCAGCCGATATGCTGAAGGACGACACGTTTCCTCTTCAGACACACGCTCTTCCCACCAGCCGTCGCTGAAGCGGCTGGTGAGAGTGCTCGGATTCGGACCATGATCAAACTCAGCGTCAACGTCAATAAAATCGCCACCCTGCGCAACGCCCGGGGAGGCGACCGGCCAAACGTCGTCCACGCCGCCCAAACGTGTATTGAGGCCGGCTGCCACGGCATTACCGTCCATCCGCGGCCGGACGGTCGTCATATCCGGTATCAGGACGTGCATGATCTGCGGGCGCTGCTGGCCGGACAAGCGGCGGAGTTCAATATCGAGGGCTACCCTTCGCCCGAGCTACTGAATCTGGTGACTGTGGTGCGGCCGACCCAGTGCACCCTGGTGCCAGACGGCCCGGATGTCCTGACCTCGGACCAGGGCTGGAATCTGCGCGGCGACACCCGCTGGCTGGGCGATATTCTGAAACGGCTGGCCCAGGAGGGCGTTCGGACCAGCCTGTTTCTCGACCCTGATACCGATCAGGTCCGACGGGCCAAAGACCTTGGCGCGGACCGGATTGAGCTGTACACCGAAGGCTATGCCCGGCTGTTCGGGACTCCGCAGCGCGACCGTGTCTTTGCCCCTTACCGTCAGGCCGCCCTGGCGGCCCGGGCGGCTGAACTGGGGCTGAACGCCGGACACGATTTGAACCTGGATAATTTGCCGTATTTTGTGCGACATATACCCGGCCTGCTCGAAGTGTCGATCGGCCACGCCCTGATCTGCGACGCCCTGGATATGGGGCTGCGGGCTGCGGTCGAGGCGTACTTGCGGGCCTTGAAGAGGAAACGTGTCACCAGCTGACATTCTGAAGGACGACACGTTTCCTCTTTAGCAGACACACAGGGGGACACAGATGCCGGACTATAATCTCTTTTCACTCGGACATTTTCCCTTGGAATGCGGCCAGATCCTGCCCGACGCCAAGCTGGCCTACAAGATCTACGGCGAGCTGAACGCCCAGAAGAGCAACGCCATCCTGGTTCCGTCCTGGTACAGCGGCAACCACACCGGTTACGAGTTTCTCATCCAGCCGGACCGCTGTCTGGACCCGACCCGCTACTGCATTATCACCGTCAACATGTTCGCCAACGGGCTGTCCTCGTCGCCCAGCGCCACGCCTGCGCCGCTGAACGGCCCGCACTTTCCGGCCATCAGCATCCGGGACAACGTCGCCGCCCAACACCGGCTGGTCCACGACCAGCTGGGCATTGAGAAGCTGGCCCTGGTCGCCGGCTTCTCGATGGGCGCCCAGCAGACCTTCCAGTGGGCGGTCAGCCACCCGGACATGGTGGAACGGATTGTGCCGCTGTGCGGTGCGGCGCGGACCACGCCCCACACCTACGTTTTTATCGAGGGCTTCACCTCGGCCCTCAAGGCCGACGCGGCCTGGAACGGCGGCGAGTATGACACCGCGCCCGACCGTGGGCTGCGCGCCATGGCCCGGGTGTACGCCGGCTGGGGCTTCTCCCAGGCCTGGTACCGCCAGGAGTTGAACAAGCAGATCGGCCATCCCAGCGTCGAGGATTTTCTAGTCCGCTTCTGGGAGACCTTCTTCTTGCAGTGCGACGCCAACGATCTGCTGTCTCAGGCCAAGACCTGGCAAACGCACAACGTCGGGGAGACGCCCGGCTTCGGCGGCGATCACAAGCGGGCGCTGGCCGCAATCACCGCTCGGGCGGTCGTCATGCCGGGCCAGACCGACTTGTATTTTCCGCCCGAGGACAGTGCGGCAGAGGTGGAGAGCATGCCGAACGCAATCCTCAAAACCGTGCCGTCCATCTGGGGTCACTTCTGCGGGGCTGGAATCAATCCGGTTGACACCGATTTTATCGACCGGGCGATCAAGGACTGTCTGGCTGAGTAGCGGAGCAGATGAAAATCCGTCTGCATCCGCACGCACAAGGGCGGCTGGCTGAGCGAGGAGCGACTGAGGCCGAGGTCGTAGCTACAGTCGAGCAAGGAGAGTCTTTCCCCGCCAAGCGTGGCAGAACCGGCTTTCGCAGAAATTTTGTATTTGAAAACACCTGGCGAGGCCGTTGGTATGCCACCAAGCAGATTGAAGCCTACGCCGTCGAGGAAGATGCTTGGCTCGTCATTACACTGATTGTCAAGTATTTTTAGCAGCCAGGAGCATGCGGTATGAAACTGACCTATGACCCACGCTACAACATCGCGTATCTGCAGCTGCACGAAAAGACTGCTCAGGTCGAGACGCTTCACATCAGCGACGAGCTGAATATCGACCTCGCCCCGGATGGAACGGTGTACGGCATTGAGCTGTTGAACGCGAACGCCCAGCTACAAGCCACAGACCAGGGCAAACTGGTCATCATCAACGAAGCCCTGGGACAGCGTCAGGAAGTCTCTTTCAAGTAAGGACGGACGCATAGGCCAATTCAGCGTTACGACGCCACCCCGGCTTTGGCGGCCAGCGAGGCGTAGCTGACCCCCTCGCCGTTATCGGTACCGATCGGCAGCCCGGCATCACGCCAGCCCGCCACCGTCCGCCCGGCCGGGGTCTGCCCCCCTCCGAATCCGCCCTGCATATTGGTCACATCGCTGTAGCCGGCCTGCTGCATGAGTTCGGCGGCGCGCTGGGAACGTCCGCCGGCCTGGCAGCCGACAATGACCGTCACCCCTTTGGCGATATTGGCCTCGACAACCGTCTGAAAATTCGGGTTCGGACTCGGCTGGCGGGTCGCCAGATCAAAAAAGATGACCGGGATATTAATCGCCCCCTCGGGATGACCGGCGGTGAACTCGGCCTCGGTCCGCACGTCCAGATAGATGACCGACGGATCGCTGCTGAGCGTCCGGTAGGCTTGGGGCGGGGTGGTTTGTTTGACCGGCATACGCGGCTCCTCTCTTTCGCTAACGACCAGAATTCTATATGGGATCAGAGCCAGAACATGTTCGGTGATCCTGTCCGCCCAGTCAAGCGGACAAGCAGGCGGGACACCGACGCGCAAAAGGAGAACACGATGGGAGACGCTGTCCTGTTGGAACGCCAAGGCCGGGTGGCCACGATTACCCTCAACCGCCCCGACCAGTTCAACGTCATGAACACCGAGCTGTCGGTCGGCTTGCGCCAGTCCCTCCAGGAATGCGCCGACGATAGCGATGTCCGGGCGGTCATCCTGACCGGCAACGGCCGAGCCTTCAGCGGCGGCGGGGATATCAAGTTTTTTGTCAGCGAGCTGAAAACCCGCACCATCGGCCCCAGCTTCGAGAAGATGATGCCCATGCTGCACGCGGCAATCAGTCTGGTCCGCGAGATTCAAAAGCCGGTGATCGCCGCCCTGAACGGCGTAGCCGCAGGCGGAGGGCTGGGATTGGCCCTGGCCTGCGATTTCCGGATTGTGTCGGACAAAGCCAGTCTGGTGACCGCTTTTCTGGGTATCGGGGCCAGCCCGGACTCCAGCTCGACCTTCTTTCTGCCCCGCTTTGTCGGCATGGGAAAGGCGACCGAGCTGTTCATGCGCAACACCCCGGTGTCGGCTCAAGAGGCGCTCGAGCTGGGCTTGGCCACCGCAGTCGTGCCGCCCGAAAAGGTGCTGGAAGAAGCCGGGCGTCTGGCCGACGAGCTGGCCCAGGGGCCGACCGCAGCCTTCGGTCGGACCAAGCTGCTGCTCAACCAGAGCTTTGGCAGCTCGTTTCAGGAACAGCTGCACAGCGAAGCGCGCTCCATTACCATCTCGGCCCAGTCGCCCGATTTTGCCGAGGGGGTGACGGCCTTTGTGGAAAAACGCAAGCCGAGCTTCAAGGGAAAGTAGGTCCATCCATGAAAGCCATTACCTTTGCAAAGCCCGGTGGACCGGAGGTCTTGGGACTCGGCGAGGTGCCCGACCCGGCGCCGAACCCACACCAGCTGCTCGTTCGGGTTCGCGCCTCTGCCCTCAATCGTGCCGACACCATGCAGCGCATCGGCGCCTATCCGCCGCCACCCGGCGAATCGGACATCCTGGGGCTGGAGCTGGCCGGCGAGGTCGAGGCGGTCGGCTCCGCAGTCCAGGGCTTTGGGCCGGGCGACCGCGTCTTCGGTCTGGTTGGCAGCGGCGGCTATGCCGAGAAGGCCGTGATTGACGCGCGGATGGCCATGCCGATCCCGGACGGCTGGAGCTTCAGCCAAGCCGCAGCCGTGCCCGAAGTCTACTTCACAGCCCAGGAAACAATCTTCAGCCTCGGTGGCCTCCAAGCCGGCGAGACCATTCTGATCCACGCCGGAGCGAGTGGGGTCGGGACGGCCGGTATTCAGATGGCTCGGGAGACGGGCGCCCGGATTCTGATTACCGCCGGGTCTGCGGAGAAAATCCGGCGCTGCATCGCACTCGGGGCGGAGGCAGGCTGCAACTACAAAGAGCAGGACTTCGTCGAGTGGGCCCACGGGCTGACCCAGGGCCAGGGCGTAGACGTCATTGAGGACTTCATCGGCGCGGCCTACTGGGACAAGAACCTGCGCAGCCTGAAGGTCGGCGGCCGCCTGGTGCTGGTCGGTCTGATGGGCGGGGTCAAGGTCGAGACCAACCTGGGCCTGATTCTGAGCAGACGCTTGCAGATCTTTGGCTCCGTGCTGCGCAGCCGTACGCTGGAGGAAAAAATCGCCATCACCCAGCGCTTCAGGCAGAACTGGCTGCCGCTGCTGGTCGCGGGCAAAATCAGGCCGATTATTGATACGGTTTTTCCTCTGGCCCAAGCCGCCGAGGCGCACCGCTACATGGAAGACAACCGCAACTTCGGCAAGATCATGCTGGAGGTCTAATCCTTACAGCTTCTGCTCGTAGCGCCAGCCGCTTTTCAGCATCCACAGCCGGTGCCGGGCGCCGGGCGCGGCGGGGTCCTCGGTCTCATAGCCGGCATCGCCCTGGTACAGGCAACACGCCCCACCCGAGACTTTCTGAATGCGGGGAAAAAAGACCTCCGGCTCGCGCTCGGCCAGGCGGCGCAGAGCTTGGTCCACCGTCTGAAAAGCGGACAGCTTGGTAATCGAGACAAAGGTCGGCGGCGGCAGCTCGATCTCTCCGGCTTTTTGGGCAGCCAGGGCTTTTTCGGGCCGCATCCAGCTGTGATCGTGGATTTCGTCGCCGTCAACCGCAACCGCCCCCCGTCCGGCTGGAGCGACAAAGAACCAGGTCGAGAAGCGCTTGGGCCGAATGATAGGGGTCGTCCAGTGAGAAAAGAAGACCAGTTTTTCGGCCCCGATCATCAGGTTGGCCTCTTCGTAAGCCTCGCGCACGGCCGCGTTACGGGCTGCGGCCAGCAGGTCGTCCTCGGCGCCGCTGACATGGTCGGCGGCGTCAATGTGGCCGCCGGGAAAAACCCAGGCGCCGCCGTGGAAGGCCAGCCGGGAGTTGCGGCGCAACAGCAGGGTTTCCAGGCCGGCGGGCGTGTCGCGCAGCACGATGACGGTCGCCGACGGAGCAGGAGCGGTGTCTGACATGGATGTATCCTGTAAAAAAGGGCAGCCCCGGGGGGCTGCCCCTACCAGCCCTTGCGATCAGGCGCGTTTGACGGCCATCAGACTGCCGTCCCCGTCGGCGGCAATATAGACGGTTCCGTCACTGCCGATGGCCAGGTCGGAGAACGGCGTGAGTGGTCCCGGCATCAGCTCGGCAATGCCCAGCAGCACCTTGGGTGTCACACCCGGCGGAGCGCCGACCGGCAGATTGCTGGCCACGGTCTGGCGCTGTCTGGTTGACAGCGAGAAGGCAATCAACTCCTTGCTGCCGGTATCGACCACAAACAGCTGATCTCCCGACAGCGCCACCCCGTGCGGCTTTTGGAGTCCGTCGAGAACGGTCGAGGTGCCGCCGTTGACATGCACGACCTGGCCGCGGTCGCCATCACTCACGTAACAGCTCCCGTCGCTGGCCACCGCCACGCCCATCGGACGGCCCAGGCCACTCGCCGCAGTCGAGACCTCTCCAGCCGTTGTCACGACCAGCACCCGACCGGCCCCGCCCTCGGCCACAACCAGCGACCCGTCGGGGCTCACCGCCAGGCCGTAGAGTTCGTTCAGGCCCTCGGCAATCACGCTGGTCTCATGGGCGCCCAGGTCATACGACACCACATTGCCGGCCGAGATGTTGGCGTACACATTGTTGGACGGACCAGCCGCGATGCCGCGCAGAAAACCCGGGAAGCCTTCCTGGGGGAACTGGGCCGGGCGGCTCTGCTGGCCGTCGGACGTCAGCGTGATCAGGCTCATGCCGTCGGCCGCGAACAGGGTGCCGTTGCCGACCGACAGGCCAAACGGGCCGAGCATGCCGGCGCCGCTCAACACCCGCTCCGTACCGTCGCTCATGATCTCCGCCACCCCGCCGTCCACAAAGTGAGAAATGAACAGCCGGTTGTCGTCGTCAATCACAAAATTATCAATCCCCGGACGAACTTTGGCGACCTGCGTTTTGACTCCGCTCTGGATGTCGATCTTGGTAATCTCGCCGCTGCCGGCCTGGGTGGTGGTCAGCAGGCCGTTCTTGTCAAACTTGACTGCGGTGGGCACGGCCAGGCCATCGACAAACTTCTCCGGCCGGCCGCCTTCGAGCGCGCAGCGCCAAATCTCGCCGACGGCGATCTGGGGAAAATAGATGTTGCCGTCGGGACCGACCATCAGCGCGTTGGGCAAGGGCAGATTGTCGGCCATCAACCGCGGCGACCGGCCGTCCGGGTACAGCTCCCACAAACGTCCGCCCGGACGACACTCGTCCATGAACAACCGGTCCTGGTAGGCCACAATCCCGTTGGCGCCCGGCACGTTATCGGCAATGACCTTGACCTCACCGTTTGGCGTCCGCGAACTGACCCGGGCGCTCATGACCTCGGTCACATAC
>JAAXHF010000128.1 GCA_012271025.1 Deltaproteobacteria bacterium
TCGACGCTGGCCAGCACCAGCAGGGCGTCGTCAACCCGGGTGACGGGATCGTCATAGGCTTCGTAGACCTTTGAGCGCCCCTTGGTCGTGATTGTGCAGCAGAAGCTGTTGACGTGCAGGCTCAGAAAACGCATGGGCCGATTGTGGGCAAAAAAGGCCGAGAAATCCAGCCACGCCCGTTTACGAGCCGGGCTCTAACTCGGGTTTCCTGGCCAGCAGAAAACACACCCCGCCCGCCAAGCTGCACCCTGCCAGACTCAAAAACGCCAGCTCATAGCTGCCCTGGGTATCGCGGACCCAGCCGGCAAACGGCGCGGCCACCAGCATCAGAATGTTCATTGGCACGGTGGACAGGCCCAGGATTTTTCCAAACGCGGCCTGGCCGAAGTACTCGCCGCGAATCGCTATGGTCAGCGGGTTGCGTCCCCCAAAACCCAGGCCGAACAAGCAGGCGAACAGCACCAGCAGCGGCAGCGTGGTGGCGTAGGTCAGCACCAGCACCCCGGTCGCCTGCACGGTCGAAAAAATACACAGCGCAATCCGCTTGGGAATCCGATCACCGACATAGCCACCGACCAACTGAGCCACCATGGCCACCGCAGTATAGACGGACACGACCCAGGCTGCGGTCGGCACGTCAAACCCGGCATCGACGATCAACAATCCCAGGTGGGTCATGATGGCAATAATCACCATGGAGGTAAAACCATGGCCAAAAGCGATCAGCCAGAAGGCCGAGGTCCGCACGGCCTGGGCAGTCGTATGGTCGGTCTGGCCGGTCGCGGGCCGGGCTGACGGCCTTCCCACCTGGGCTGGCGTTGGGCGCGGCTGTGTCAGCGACGGCGGTTCGCCGTCCGGCAGCAGCCCGTACTCCTGGGGACGGTCACGAATCAATCGGGACAGCGGAAGGGCAACGATCAGGGTGAACAGACCGAGCACCAGCGCGGTGGTTCGCCAGCCCAGCTGGGGGTCGTCCGGGTCAATCGCCCAGGCAATGACGGGCACCAGGATCAGGGCGCCCAGCCGGCTGACTACGTTGGCCCAGCCCACCGCAGTCGCCCGGCGCCGCGCAAACCAGTGGTTCAACATCGTCATCAGCGGCAGCCAGCCGCCAAACCCCTGGCCCATGGCCATGACCACGAAGGACAGGTAGAACATCCACAGATGCTCGACTTGGCTGAACAGCAGAAAGCCGCCGGACAGAATCAGCAGCCCAATCAGAATCATTCGCCGCGTTCCCAGGCGGTCGGCCAAATAGCCCTCCAGCGGCCCCATCAGCCCGCCCTCGATCCGGGTAAAGGTCAGCGCCAGCCCGAGCTGGGTGCGCGTCCAGCCGAACTCGCGCTCCAGGGCCACCGCCCACACGCCCATGGCGTGAAACAGCGGCACGTTGGCCAGCAGCATGATGAAACCGCTCAGACCGACCAGCCACCAGCCGTAAAAAATGCCCTCGGTGCGTTTGCCGAGAGAAGACACGCCCGTACTCAACCTGCTCATGCGGCATCCGTAGCGGCCAAGCCTAGCGTGTGCCAGCCCGAGACAATAGGGGGAGAGTGACGTGAAACCCAGCGGTGTGGTACAAGGAGCCTGAAGGAGGACACACTATGGCAGACGTTCGAGAAATTACCTCAGGCTTGCAGTTCCCCGAAGGCCCGATCGCCATGGACGACGGCAGTGTGATCGTGGTCGAGATCAAGCGCGGCACCCTCACCCGGGTCCGACCCGACGGCAGCAAGGACATCGTGGCCGAAACCGGCGGCGGTCCGAACGGCGCGGCGGTCGGGCCGGACGGCGCCATCTATGTGTGCAACAACGGCGGCTTTGACTGGATTGAGGTCAACGGCCTGACCGTTCCACACGGCATCCCCGCCGACTACAACGGCGGCTGCATTCAGCGGGTGGATATCAACACCGGCAAGGTCGAGGTCTTATACACCGAGTGCAACGGCTACAAGCTCAAAGGCCCGAACGACATCGTGTTCGACGCCAGCGGCGGGTTCTGGTTCACCGACTTCGGCAAGGTCAGAGACCACGACCGCGACCGGGGCGGCGTGTATTACGCCAAACCCGACGGCTCGATGATCACCGAGATCGCCCAGCCGGTTGACGGGCCGAACGGCATCAGCTTGTCCCCCGGCGACAAGAAAGTCTATATCGCCCAGACGTTTGAGAGCCGGGTGTGGCAGTGGGATATCACCGCGCCGGGCGAAGTCGTGCGGACCGAGGGTGCGGGCGGTCCGATTCTGGACGGTCCGGGCGGCGCCACTCTGCTCAACAATCTGCCGGGCTATCAGCTGCTCGACTCTATGGCCGTTGACAGCGCCGGCTACGTATGTGTCGCCACCCTGATGGGCGGGGCCGGCATTTCCGCCTTTGCGCCGGACGGCTCGGGCGTTGATCACGTCCCGCTGTCCGACCCGTTCACGACCAACGTGTGCTTTGGCGGCCCCGATCTCACGACCGCGTATGTCACGCTGTCGGGCACCGGCAAGCTGGTGGCCTTTGACTGGCTGCGGCCCGGCCTGAAGCTGAACTTCACCGCCTAGCCCACCTCAGTCCAGCCCCTGTCGGTCGGGGAGGTTAAAACCCTCCCCTGGTCGGTCGAGAAGATTTCAGGCCGGAACCGGGCGACCGGGGCAACCTGGGCGAATCCCAGCCGCATCCAGACCGCCAGGGGCAGGAGGACAGCATGGAAGCCGAACTTTTACAGCTGGCGCGGGAGGCTGTCGCCGCGTTGCAGTTACAGGCTGCCGCCGCTGGTAGTACGAGTTGGGTGGAGATTGCCCAGCTTGCTGTCAGTGGCGGGGGGCTCATTGCGATCCTTGTGGGATTGAAGCGGATGGGGGAAGCTGGTGCGCGGCGAGATCGAGAAATTGATGTGCTGGCCGAGAATATGCGGGAAAACACCCGTATGGTCGGTCGAGCGCTCGACCGCCAGGGCCAGGCGCTGGAACGTCAGGGCGAAGTGTTGGCCGAGCTGTTGCGCCGCAGCGCGTGAAGAGCCCCGTTGTGTCAACGCTTTTCTGAATGACAGCTCCCTGTCGCTGCGCGCGTTTGCTACAATCTTCCGTACCTGTCACTCATCCGCAGCCTGACCACCCTCCCGATCCGTCACTCATCGGGAAGCCCCTCTTCCTCAGTCCGCTCTTGTCGCCCGCCGGGTGCGGCGCTATCATGCCTCAGCCTCGGGAGGGACCGGTGGATTACACAGACACATCTGCCCGCTTGCAGCACCTGCGCGAGTTTGAGCCGCGGCTGAACCGCCCGGTCATGATGAAGGTGCAGGAATTTCAGCGTAACAATCGGCTCAAACACGTGATCTTCTCGGCCCAGTTCGACCGCGAGCTGCTGGACCGCCTGACCGGGCTGGCGACCATGATCCGGCAGCTGGCGCGCAACCGGCGGGGCAGCCGGCTGCTGCGAGAGACCCTGTGTGACAAGTCGGCCATGCTGCACTTCACCCAAGCCTCGACCCGGACCTTTCTGTCCTTTGTCAGAGCCTGCCAGCACCTGGGCATGGACTACGCCGAGATCCGCAACCCGGCCGTGTCGTCGGCCTATAAGGGCGAATCGGATCTCGACTCGATCATGATGTTCAGCACCTATTTCGATGCCGTCATCCTGCGCGACGCCATGCCCAAGCTGGCCGAGTGTTTCGCCTACAAGATGAACGACATGGACAAGCCGGTGCCGATTGTGAACGGCGGCTCCGGTGCGGACGAGCATCCGACCCAGGCCCTGCTCGACTATTACACGATTCAGGAGGTGTTCAAATTCAGGGACCGGGAGGGCGATCCCGAGGCTGATGACCGCAACCTCGGCCGACGGCTGTCCGACCTGCGTACCCGCTGGCCAAACCTGCGGGCCGGCCTGGACGGCAAAACCTATCTGTTCTGTGGGGACGTGGGCCGCAGCCGGACCATTCGCTCGCTGGCCGAACTGCTCGCCCAGCACGAAGACGTGAGCATGTATTTCGTCGGTCCCGAGCACCCCCGGCTGAGCGTCACCGCCGACTTGCAGTCCGATCTGGTCGAGGCGGGGGTCACCGTGCACGAGCGGCCGGCCCTGGCCGACTGCATCGAACAGGCCGACCTGGTGTATATGACCCGGGTCCAGCACGAGCACGACGACGAAGAGGTGGCCGCGTTTCTGAGCCAACTCGACCGCCAGCGCTTCATCCTCGACCGCAGGCAGCTCCACAAGATGCGCGAGTATGCGGCGATTCTGCACCCCTTCCCCCGCAACGACGAGATCTCGCCCGATGTGGACAGCGACCCCCGGGCCATGTATTTCGCCCAGGCCGAAAACGGCATGTGGGTCAGGGCGGCCTTGATCGCCCATCTGCTCGACGCCGAATCGGAGATCATGCTCCGCCACCAGGATTTCTTCAAAAAAGAACGCCGCTCGTGGAATGAACAGTAGGAGCGAGGCCCCAAAGAGGAAACGTGCCCTCCGACACATGAACTGGTGGCGCGTTTCCTCTTTCTATCCCAGCGCGGCCCGCGCCCGCACCTGCTCCAGAGTCCAGGGGTGCAGCAGCTGGCCATCCCGAAAGACCGGAACCAGCACGTCGCTCGCCCCCGGCGTCCCCTGGGCAACGGTCATATAGCGTCGGTCTGTGTCACCCTCGACCAGCATCAACCGCCCCCGCTTACTGTCCTTCATGGGATCTGTGGCCGGCCGTTTCCACACCTCACGCGCCTCGTCGCCCACCACCCCGTAGGCACACTTGAGGGCAAAATTCTGGGTATCCCGATTACAGTCCTGGAGCAGCCCGCCTCCCGAACCGAAGGTGACACAGTCGAGCGACCAGCCGCACTCCAGAATGGCGTCCACGATACCGGCCAGGGTCTGGCGCTTGATGCCGTCGCCCTGGATCAGCCGCACCGTGTCGGGCAGGATCCGGTAGCCCTTGGGGTTGACGGAAAAGCCGAACCGCTCGCCCAACACGTCCAGACAGTCCGGCACGACCACCTCGGGCGGACCGGAGTCGGGCCGGACGACCAGACAGCCCTGCCGCTGCCGCACCCGCTCTTTGAGCCGCTCCCCCCACAACTCCCGGCACGCCCGATACACATCCCACGAGTCCGACACGACCGACACCAGACCGGCCGGATACTGCTTAAGAATATGGGCGAATGCGTCTCCCTCGGCGTCTTCGCCCCAGACCGTGATCGTGGAGTGTTCGGCCGCCGGAATGCTTACCCCCGGCATCTCGGCCGCGTAGGAGTCAATCAGCAGCTCGCAGGCCGCCAGGGTATCCGTACCCTGAAAATTCACCAGATGGGCCGCCCCGCCGAGCGCTGCGGACTCGGGTGAGGTCGAACCCCGAAAGCCAAAGTCGTGCAGCTTGAAGGCCAGAACCTCGTCGCTCGGCGTTCCCGACCGCTCCAGGCCGGCCCGGATAATTTTTTTCATCTCACGCGAGATCGTCCCCACCGTGCACGGGTACCACAGCTCAACCAGCACGGTCTCCAGATGATTGACCAGCCAGGCGCAGCGCGGACAGGTGTTTTCAATCGTCAGCAGCACGTTGCCCTCGGGCACGACCAAGCCCTCGGGCACGGCCCGGATCTCGACCGGCAAGGTTCCGCCGTGCTGGCTGAGGACGTGCTCCCAACCCTCCCGGTTGAACACCTCGGGCGCGCCAAAATGGGCAGCTACAAATCGGGCCGCCCGCTCGATCTTTTCCGTCGAGACTACCGCGCCGGCAAAATACTTCAGCAGGAAGTATTGCAGGCCAAAAAACATCACCTCGCCATACTCGCCCCCCCGCCGGGCCTCCAGATAGGAATAAATCGTCCGCGTTCCGGGCGGATACATCTTCCAGTGGGTTTCTTTGTACGAATCGGTCAGCAGGATGATGTTGTCCAGCATCGCCGCGCCTCCTTCACTGTCCCTAGTCTGGGAGTCCAGACGGCCAAGTCAAACATTGACAAAATACCCCGGAACAACTCTTGTGCAGAAGACACAGCACTCGCACAAGAGGAGAGAAGTATGAAGACCATCATCGGATGTGCTGGCGTTCTCCTGGTCTGGCTGGTGTCGGAAACAAGCCTGGCCCAAACCCTGGAGCAGCAGCGCGAAACGCTCCGGGGGCTGGCCGGCGTGGCGGTGGTGGTCGAACCCCTCAACGCCGAGGCCGAGCAGGACGGACTGCAACAGGGCCGGCTGCAAGCCACGGTCGAAAAACAGCTTCGCGCCGCAGGCATCCCGGTGCTCAGCAAAGAAACGTGGTCAGTCACGCCCGGCGGCCCGTATCTGTACGTGAATGTCGCCGCGCTCAAGAAGCAGTACGAGTTGTACGCCTACTCCATTGAGGTGTGCCTCAACCAACTGGTCACCCTGACCCGGGATCGGAACATCCGGCAGTTTGCCGAAACCTGGGAAACCCGCGAGGTCGGCACGGTTGGCAGCGACAAGCTGCCGACCGTGCAGGACAGTATCGCCCGCCATGTCGAGACCTTCATTGCCGCCTACCGCACGGTCAATCCGGTCACTGCGGAACAGCTGACGTTGCGGCTCAGGCCCTAGTCGGTGGTCGTGTTTGTGGTTCTTCCCATGCCCGCCATATTGCACTCACACGGCCCGATCTCCGGCCCGGAGTAGCGTCTCCCGCCCCCTCAAACCCAGGTAGTGTCTCAGTTTGAAAATGCTTGCCTGTCTCATCCCCAGCGGCCCACGCCGAGGACGCGCCATACGCCGGAA
>JAAXHF010000117.1 GCA_012271025.1 Deltaproteobacteria bacterium
GCCGTCCCAGGGCATATTGGGATGGTTCCAGCTCAGCCAGGCCAGACGGCTACCGTCGGGACTCAGCCGCGGGCTGGAGTAGAAATCACTGCCGGACACCAGCACCCGACTGTCGCCCGAGTCGAGAGCGAGAGCGACGATGGCGTTGATGGCTTCACGGTCGGCCTGACGGTGATCTTCCCGGACACACACCAGACGGTTCCGGTGCGGGTCGACCTGCCCGTCGGCATAGCGCAGGTTTTCGTCCGGGGTGATGGGCTCGGGCGCGGCGTCTGCCTGCTGACGATACACACGCTGATCGGCAAAGTTGGAGAAATACAGGCTGCCCCGATGGACAACACACGCCCCGCCGCCGTACTCATGGACTCGCGTGCGGGCGTTGAACGGGGCGGGCGTGCGGTCCCGTATGCGGCCGTCCGGGCTGCGCTGGACAACGACATTCCGGCCGCCCTCGGTCGGCCGCTGTTCCACCCAGTAGACCTCGTCCCCGTCGAGCGCGACCTGACCCAGGCCGACGACGGCCGAAACGATGAGGTCTGAGGTGATGGGCGATTTCCAAGAACCGTACGGCGCAGTGTGTGGCATGCTGTTTCCTTTTCTCAGGCCGCAGTCACAGTGCAGAGCACACCCTAGGAGAACAGCTCCAGCTGGCTGGTGTTCCTGGGCTTGCGAGTCAGCTGTGAGCGCTGGCGTTCGAGCAGCCCGTCTTCGATGGCGGCCAGATAGGGCGAGGGAGAAAGTTCCCGGATTTTCCCCCGCCAGCGGCGTTTCCTGGCCCGACTCAGATACAGCTTTGCTTTTGCCCGGGTGACGCCGACATAGAAGACCCGGCGTTCTTCGTCCGTCTCGTCGTCGAGCGTGGCCGACTCGGCTTTTCCCCACCGCAGGGGCAGAATGCCGTCCTCGCAGCCGACGATAAACACCACCGGGAATTCAAGGCCCTTGGCGGCGTGCAGGGTCAGCAGTGAAATCCGGTCGGCGCGCGGATCCCAGCTGTCAATCTGGCTCTCCAGGGCCAGTTCGGACAGGAAGCCGTCCAGGTCGTCGTCGCGGGCCTGGGCGATGGGCTTGAGGAGGCTGTAGGCGTGTGTCGCCTCGTCCGACTGAGACCGGGCCGAGGCTGTCTGCTGGAGTTGGCTATAGGCCGCTTCGAGCCGCTCGCCAAGACTGCCGGCCTTGCCATCCTGCTGGGCGCGCATCGCCTCGGTCAGGGCGGCCACGCCGGGGTGGTCCAGAAGCCGGTCGTGGGAGCGCTGCTGGAACGGCATACCGGAGCGCTGCAGGGCTTCGACCAGGACTGCGGCCTGGCTCTCGGTGCGGTACAGCACGGCAAAATCCGAGAACGCCAAATCCCGCCCCTCGGCGTCGGCCGAGCGGCCGCTGTCAATCGAGAAGAAACTGTGGCCGCCGAGGCTGCGTTCCAGGGTCTGGACGATGAATTCAGCCTCGGCTTTTTCGGTCGGCGCCTCGTGGATAGTGATCAGACTCGGCGCGTCTTCGAGCACCGCCCGGGTCGAGGAGGTGGCCATCAGCTGGGATGAGAGCCTGACGATGTTGCGGTCGGAGCGATAGTTGCGGCTCAGCCGCACAACCTGGGCCGCTGGAAAGTCGCGCTGAAACTCCGAGAAAAAGCGCACGTCCGCGCCCCGAAAGCCATAGATGGCCTGGTCCGGGTCGCCAATTGCGCAGATGTTGCCATCCGCAGGAACGAGGTGCTTGAGGAGCCGGACCTGCTGCTCATCGACATCCTGGTACTCGTCAATCGACACCCAGCGGTAGCGCTGCCGATGCGCGGCCTGGAGGGCGGGGTCGGAGGCCAGGGCGTCGGCCGCCCGAATCACCAGGTCGTCAAAGTCGAGCAGGTTGTGGGTGTCGAGCTGGTGCTGGTAGGCCGCGTAGGCTGCGCTGAGCCGCCCGTCGGTCGGCGCCGTTCGGGTCCGCTTGGCGTGAGAGATGGCCGACAGCTGGCGGCGGGCTTTTTTGGCCGCCACGCCCGGGGCGTCCCCGAGCAGGCGCAGGCGCTCGGCGTCCGAGGCGAGCCGAAAGCCGCGCTGCAAACCGGCCGCGTTCCAGTTGGCCTGGAGAATGGACAGGGCCAAGGCGTGAAACGTCTCGACCGTGACCTGCCGCCATGCGTCGGGCAGCAGGCTCCGCAGGCGCTCGCGCAGCTCATCGGCCGCCCGGCGGGTGAAGGTCAGGACCAGACACTCGGCCGGCGGGACGGCGTGCGCGGTGATGAGATGGACGAGCCGGTGGGTCAGGGTGCGGGTTTTTCCCGAGCCGGGACCGGCCACAATCAGCAGCGGGCCGTGCGTGATTTCGGCCGCCCGGTGCTGGTCGGCGTCGAGTCCGGCCAGACTGTCGGTCGAGCTGGCGGCCGAGCTGTCGGTCGAGCCCTGGGTCGGGCTGGCGGCGGCCGGCGCGGCTGGAAGCGTACGGGCCGGCTGCTGGGGGGCTGTCCGATATGTGGCTATCCGCTCGGCGGCGGCCGGCGGAGCCGGCGGGCTGGGCGGGGCCTCGCCAAACAGCGACGCCCCGCCGTCGTGGCGGCGCAGCTCGGCGTCGTGGAAGAGGCGAATGGTGCCGTACACGCCGTCGTAGCCGGCCGCCCGAATCACTTCCTGTTTGCGCAGCCGAGACACCGCCTCGGGCACCAGCGAGGGGCTGGCGCGCCGGATATCTTCCAGCGGCAGCGTGGTCAGCAGCTGGAGTTCGGGGCCGAGCCGACCCAGCAGGTTCTCATAGTGGTGGCTGATTTTTTTACTCTTGGGACCGACCCGGTAAATCTCGGACAGCATCTCGGGCAGCGGGACGAGGCTGCGGCTCGGACCGGCCGTGGGGGGTGGGTCTTCTGCTGCCTGGCGGTCGGCCAGGTCTTCAACCCGGTGCATGACGCCGACGGTCAGGGGCTTGCCGCACACCGGACAGCGGCCTCCGTGCTGGCGGGTCTCGGCCGGAGAGAAGCGGATATCGCAGCTGCGGTGACCGTCGAGATGATATTTGCCCTCTTCGGGAAAGAACTCCAGCGTACCCCCATAGCCGTGGCCCGTTTCCAGGGCGTGGCGCAGGGCAAAATAGTCCAGCTCGGTGTCGAAAACGCACACCTCCCGGCCCAGCTTTTCCGGCGAATGGGCGTCGGAGTTGGACACCAGCCGAAAACGGTCCAGCGACGACACCCGCCAGTTCATCGCCGGGTCTGAGGACAGCCCGGTCTCGACGGCAAAGATGTGCGGGGCCAGATCGCCGTAGCAGGCGTCAATGGCGTCAAAGCCCGACTTGGAGCCCAGGGCGGCAAACCACGGCGTCCAGATATGGGCCGGAACCAGGTAGGAGCCCGGGCCCGACTCCAGGGTGATTTCCAAGAGATGGCGGGAATCCAGCCCCAGGATCGGTCGGCCATCGGAGTGCAGGTTGCCGATTTTGGACAGGCTGTGAATCAGCCGGTCGACGGCCTCAAAATCCGGGCTGTAAATCAGGTGATGGATTTTGCGCGTTTTGTCGCCTTTTTTGTAAATCGTCGAGATCTCGACCGACAGCATGAAGCGGGTGGTCGTTTGGCTGCTGCGGCAGGCCGGCGGCAGGGTTTGCTCAACCGCCCGCTCCAGGTCGGGCCGCAGGCGGAACAGGCCCGGCTCGGCCGGCACGAGCTTGTCTTTCAACTCGGCGTTCCAGGCCGGATGGGTGAAATCGCCCGTGCCGACCAGGCTGATGCCCTTCTTGCGCGCCCAGATGGCCAGGTGTTCGAGGTCGCAGTTTTTGCTGGTGGCGCGGGAGTACTTGGAGTGGATATGCAGGTCGGCGTAGAAAGCCATGCTGTCCCCGGGTGAATGGTCTAGCGTTGCAGAAAATGCACGATCGCCTCGGCAATCACCTGGGGCTGCTCGGGCAGCAGGGCATGGCCGGCCTGCCCGATTTCGACCAGGGTGACACGCGAGCCGTGACGCTGTTTGAAGCGCCGGGCGTTCTCTGGCGGGGCGATCTTGTCTTCCCGGCCCTGGAGCAGGAGGATGGGCGCGCTGCCGGCCCCGCTCCAGGCCCGGGCTGTGGTTGCCAGGTTGGCGTTCATCTGTGTCCGGGTGGCTTTCTGATGCCAGCCGTCCTGCCAGCCGCCCGGATCGTTGCCGGCGGCAAAAAAGGCTTTTTGAATAAGCTTGCGTCGGACTCAGAGCGACAGGCGGGGGTCGTAGGACATCAGCCGGGCGTGCAGGACATCGGGCGGGGTGGGCTGGCCCTCTTCGGCCGCCAGCAGCACCAGGCTGCTGACCAGCTGGGGGTGGTCGGTGGCCACCACGCGGGCGATGCGGCTGCCGAGGGCGTGGCCGACCAGGGTGGCCGGGCCGTTGTCCAGGGCGCGAATGACGGCCGCGATATCGTTGCCCAGGTCGTGCAGGGTGAGGCCGGTCGTCGGACCCGTGCTGGCACCGATGCCCCGCGGCTGGGGCCGGACGACCTGAAACCCGGCGGCCACCAGGCGGCCACTCAGGTCGCCGAAGTCGGCGATGCCCCGACCGAGGGCCGGCAGCAGGACAACCGGCCGGCCTTGGCCCTCGATGAGGGTGTGGATGGTGGCCGCCCCGGCCTCGATCATGGCCGACGTGTCGGGCGAAGCGGCTTGGATTGGGTCTTGGGCTGAATTTTGGTCGGAATTGTGGGCTGCGGGCTCGGCCCAGCTCGGTCGGCCTCCAGTACACACCAAGACCAGCCCGAGCAGGACGAGCCACAAGCGGCCGGGCGGCTGCCGCAACTCGCCCGACGGGTCCGGGCTAGCCGAGCGGCTTGGGATCGACAAAGCGCTGCAAGACATTGTGGGTGATCCGCGAGACGTTATTGTCATAGTCATTATGCGACAGGCTGCCGGCCCAGGCGATCGACCCTGTTGACCACACCGCCCCGCCGTGCGGGGTTTCATAAAAGACCATATCGGCCAGCACCAGGGGGTTTTCGGTGCCGCCCAGGCCGGGATAGGTGGCCAGCAGTTCTTCGCATACCAGCAGGTACAGATCGGTATGCACGCCGGCCGAGGTGGCCAGCACCAGGGCGTGCGGCGGCGTGCCCAGGTGGGGGTCGGCCCGGTCCAGCTCCAGCCCGGCCGCCCCGTTGCCGATCAGCCCGAAGTCGCCGATCACCTCGTCCTTGCCCACTCCGGCGAAGATAAACGCGGCGCGCGGATCGAAGCTGTCCGGCAGCCGCCGGTAGGGTCCCGAGATGTCAAAGCCCTGGGCCGAGAAACCCACCCCGGTCATGACCTGCGGCGGACGGCCCTGGCGGCGCCACAGTCCGCCGTACTCGCCGCTGAAGCTGTGGTAGTACTCGCCCGGCTCGGCCGCCCAGGTCCGAATGCCGCCCTCGGCGCGGCGCACCTCCATCAGCCCCGGCAGCTCGGGATGATAGGCGATCTTCCAGTACCAGCCGTTGCCGCCCAGGTACATCAGCCGCCCGCCCTGGTGTTGATAGGCGGCCATGGCGTCCCACATCGCCTGGGAGTGATACTCGGGGTGCGAGCCGCTGAGGACGACGCGGTAGGGGGTGAGCAGCTCCAGACCCTGCTGGTGCAAGTCCTCATCGGTAATGACGTCGAACTCGTGGCCCATGGCTTCCAGCCAGTCGGTGATATGGGTGTCGGCGTTGAACTGCCACAGCGAGGAGCCCGAGCCGCCCAGCGTATCAATGTGTTTGGGACGCATGTTCAGGATCGGGCGCAGACGCGAGGAGTAGCACACGCCCGAGCCGTCCGCGTGGGTGTCGTAGCACGACGCGCCATACTCCCGGTGGGCGTTCAAAAAGACATCGTGGTGGCTGAGTTCCAGCAGCCGCCCGGTGACCAGTTCGCTCAGGGATGCATTGGTCGCCATATGGATGTTGGCATACGCCATGTAACTGGCGGTGGGCAGCAGGAAGGCGATCTTGCGCTGTTTGCCCGGCGCGGGTTTGACCACGAACGGAATGGAATCCTGGGTGTCCGGGTCGGACCCCGCGCTGAGCCGGGCGGCGTACAGGCCGCTCTTCAGATTGGCGGGAACCGTCAGGCTGAAGTCCACTTCCCAGCCGGCGTCGTACACGTCATCGTCGTGAAAGTGGATCGCCCCATACTGCTCGGGCGCGTCCTGCCAGTTCATCGTCCGGCCGGTCCAGTTATAGCCCTTCATGCCCCGCGTCGGCATGTTGACGGTCTGGCCGTGGAGTTGGTTGGGGGAGCGGTCGGACACGCGGACGGAGCTGATATCGCGTCCAAAGTCCCAGGCGCCGACCACCGCCGGGCGGAGTTGAGCCGAGTCCGGGGCGTGGACGAGGGTTTCCATTTCCGCCCGGCTGAGCGCCCGGTTGGCCAGCCGCGGGCTGTCGATTTTGCCGTTATACAGCCCGGTCAGGCGCTGCCTGCTGCGGCGCAGGGCGCCAAAGGTGAGCGGGGCGGTATTCCGGCCCAGGCGTCGGGTTGTGGCCGTGATCTCGACGGCGGCCGCGTCCGACACGCCCGGATAGCTGCTCAGCGGCTCCTGGTACAGACATACCCGGCGCGTCCGAGCGTCATAGCTCACGGCCACAAAATACCACGAGCGGTTGAGCAGTGGCCGCTGGGTGGCCAGGACTTCCTCGTGACCCTGGCCGTCACCCAGCACGACGGCCAGCGAGGCGTCGTGTTCGGAGATGACCAGGGCGAAGCCGGCCTTGTCCCGGTCCCGAAACTTGGCGGCGATGACCTGGCGGCCCTTGGTCGGCGTCGTCGG
>JAAXHF010000699.1 GCA_012271025.1 Deltaproteobacteria bacterium
CCTGCTGGAAGTACGTGAACTGCGTGATCTCCATGCCGTTCAGCCAGACTTCCCAGCCGAGCCCCCAGGCGCCCAGCGGCGGGCTTTCCCAGTTGTCCTCCACGAAGCGGATGTCCTGTTCCTCCGCCTTCAGGCCCAGCGCGCGCAGGGAGTCAAGATACAACTCCTGCGGGTTGCCGGGGTCCGGCTTGAGAATGACCTGGTACTGAAAGAACATCTGCATGCGGTTGGGGTTTTCGCCATGGCGACCGTCGTCGGGGCGGATACTGGGCTCGACGTAGGCCACCCGCCAGGGCTCCGGCCCCAGCACGCGCAGGAACGTGGCCGGGTTGTTGGTGCCGGCGCCGACCTGAACGTTGTACGGGTTCCACAGGACGCATCCCTGCTCCGCCCAGAAGCGCTGCAGGCGGAGAATCACTTCCTGAAAGGATGGTGCTGCCATGCTCGTTCCTGTGTGGCTGTGAAGGGCCGTTCACCGTCAGTGCGCCGGCCGGTTGACCGCGAGCCTGTCCCGCCCGCGGTCAAACGCCGGTCACGCCGAACAGGTCTCAGCTGCGATGCAGGTCCCCGGCCATGCTGAAGAGGCTGCTCACACGCGGCTGGCGCGCCTTTTCGTCTTCCTTGCCGAAGTTGATGGGCTCGCCGTGGCCGTCAACGGCCTGGACGGCGAGGCCCAGACTCTGCAGCTCCTTCACCAGCACGCGGAAGCTGGTCGGGATGCCCGGCTCCTCAATTTCCTCGCCCTTCACGATGGCCTCGTAGGTCTTGACCCGCCCCTGCACGTCGTCGGACTTGACGGTCAGCATCTCCTGCAGCGTGTAGGCCGCGCCATAGGCTTCCAGCGCCCACACTTCCATTTCACCGAAGCGCTGGCCGCCGAACTGCGCCTTGCGACCCAAGGGCTGCTGAGTGACCAGCGAGTACGGCCCGATGGAGCGAGCGTGAATTTTGTCGGCGACCAAGTGCGAAAGTTTTAACATGTAGATGTAGCCCACGGTCACTCGCTTGTCTAGCTTGTTGCCGGTCCGCCCATCGTAGAGCACTTGTTTGCCGTCGTTAGGCATCCCGGCCT
>JAAXHF010000332.1 GCA_012271025.1 Deltaproteobacteria bacterium
CCCTGCCCCATTTTCAGGACAGCGATTTGTTCACGCTGCGCGAGAAAGCCGCCCTGCGCTTTGCGGACACCCTGGCCCGCGATCATAAACAGGTCTCCCAGGATTTGTTTGACGAGCTGCGGACCCATTACAGCGAGCCCGAGATCATGGCCCTGGGCTGGCGCATGGCGATTTTTATCGGCTACGGTCGGCTGGTCTACGCCGTCGGACTCGACGGGGTGGGCAAACCGTGTCCGCTCTCGTTCGCGCATGAAGAAATGCAGGCAGAAGCGGAACAGCCGGGCTGTTAAGGGAATCAAGGACTGCCGTGGGTCTGTTCACGATTCCGCTCTATTTTGACTATAAGAGCGCCTATTCCCACCTGGCCAGGGCCGAGGCGTATCGGCTGGAAGACGACTATCACGTCCAGTTGGAGTGGTTGCCCTATGTGTTGGATATTCCGGCGGCGCTGGGCGATGTAGAGACCCGCACGGAAATGGAGTGGCGCAAGGTGCGCTACTCCTATCTGGACGCCCGCCGCTGGGCCAATACGCGCGGCCTGCTCGTGCGCGGACCGCAGAAGATATTCGATTCGTCTCTGGCCTGTATGGGCGGCTTATACGCCATGCAGCAGGAGAACTTTCGGCCCTACCACGACGCGGTTTTTGATCGGTTCTGGAAGCGTGAGCTCGATATTGAGGATCGCCAGGTGATGGCGGCCCTATGTGCCGAGGTCGGGCTGGATGGCGTCGGCTTCCTGGCCTATGTCAAGGAAGACGGCCCGCGCGAACTCGCCGCAGTACGAGAACGCGCGGACGAAGATAAAGTCTTTGGCGTGCCGATGTTTTTTGTCCGCGGCGAGCCCTTCTGGGGCAACGACCGCATTGACTGGGTGCGTAAACGCCTGGACGAGTTGGAATTACGCAGACGCTAGGCTCTCACAGGTTGAACTCCACCACCGCGCCACCGCTGCCGTACAGCGGTCCATAGGCGTGCACCTGCGCGCCGGTGAACTTCCCGCCCAGGGCGCCCAATACCCAGGCGCCGTGCTTAAAGCCCATGTCGGCCTGCCCTTTTGTGGCAAACTCGGGCAGGGCCACAGACAGCCCTTTCCCGTCGCCGGCGCGCAGCAGAGCCAGAATCTTTTTATTCCAGCGGTCATATTTCGGGGCGACGATCTTGTCTTTGGCAATATCGATCTCGTGCCGAAAGAACGCCCCGGAAAAATTTCCTACACCCACCACCGCCACCCGTTTTTTCTGTTTGCCGGCCAAGCGTGCCGCCAGGCGCCCGAGTTTTTCGGTCAGCGCAAAATCGTGGTAGAGATTGTTTGAGGCCAGCACCATTGGAATTTTACCGCCCGGGTTCAGAAAGTTCGCGGCGACAATCGTTCCCGTATCAATCGGAAACCCGTCGTAATTGACCGCCTTGGACTTGACCCCGATTGTGCTGGTTGCGGCCACGCAGGCCTTGGCCA
>JAAXHF010000254.1 GCA_012271025.1 Deltaproteobacteria bacterium
GCCGGTGCAGCGACACAGGTTGCCCGACAGGCCGTGGCGGATTTCCTCTTCGCTCGGTTGCGGGTTTTTGGCCAGCAGGTCGTAGGCGCTCATCAGAAAGCCTGAGGTACAAAACCCGCACTGCAAAGCATGATGATCCCAAAAGGCCTGTTGCAGGGGGTGGAGTTGCTCCCCGTCGGCCAGGCCCTCCAGGGTCATGACCTCGCCGCCGTCGGCCTGCACGGCCAGCAGCAGGCAGGAGCGCACGCTGTTGCCGTTGAGCATGACGGTACACGCGCCGCACACGCCGTGTTCACAGCCCAGATGGGTGGCGGTCAAGCCGAGGTCATGGCGCAGAAAGTCGGCCAGCAGGCGGCGGACTTCGACCTGGCGTTCCACGTCTTGGCCGTTCACCCGCAGGCGCACGGTTTGGGTTGTGGTGAATTCCGGCATACGCACCTCCTCAGCTGGGTTGCCAGGCCTGGTCCAGGGCACGGCGGCTGAGAACCCGGACCATGCGGCGCCGAAAGTCGGCCGAGCCGTGCACGTCCGAGGGGGGATCGACCGCTGCGGCCGCTCGGTCCGCCGCCGCAGCCAGCGCCGCGTCTTCCCCCCGGCTGCCGACCAGACAGGCCGCGACATCGGCAACGGCCAGCGGCACGTCGTGCGCCCCGGCGACGGCCAGGCTGGCGGCCCGGCAGGTCTGGCTCTCGTCCAGCGTCAGCTGACAGGCCACTGCGGCAATGGCAAAGTCGCCCGGCCGCCGACACAGCTCCTGAAAGCCCCAGCGCGTCCGCTCAGGGGCGACCGGCAGCCGGATTTCACACAGCAGCTCGTCGGGCTCAATCGTCGTGGTCAGCGGCCCGACAAAGAAATCTCGGGCCGCCACCGTCCGCGAGCCGGTGTGTGAGCGCAGCAGCAGTTCGGCGTCCAGGGTCACCGCCACCAGCGGCCATTCCGCAGCCGGGTCGGCGTGGACCAGGCTGCCGCCAATTGTGCCCCGGTTGCGAATCGCCAGATGCCCCACCTCGCTCGCGGCCCGGGCCATCAGGGGTTGCGCCGTCCGCACGGTGTCCGAGACCTCAAGCGTCCGATGGCGGGTCAGGGCGCCGACGCGCAGCGTCCCGTTCTCCTGCACGATGAAGTCCAGCTCGCTCAGCCGATTCAGGTCAATCACGGCGTCTGCCCAGGCCATACGCAGGTTGAGCAGCGGCACCAGGCTCTGGCCTCCGGCCAGCAGCTTCGCCCCGTCCCCGGCTTCGGCCAGCAAGGCCAGGGCCTCAGCAACCGAGTCGGGACACGCATAGCTGAAAGGGGGCGGTTTCATGTCGATTCTCCTGAACTTTTGAAAAGGTAATCATGATATCCTCTGATATTGTGTTGTTATCACGATTGCCTTTTGAAGCCGAAGCGGCTCCGCAGCCAGCGCGCCAAGGCCCGCCACAGGTTGAGCAGACCGCCCTGACGGACAGCCTGGCCCGGTACGGCGCTGAGTTCCGCTTCCAGAGCGCTGAAAAACTGGCCCAGCATCATTTTGGCCACGCCGTCAAGCATGCGCTGACCGACGCTGGCCAGCGGGCCGCCGAGCTGTACGTCGCCGCTGTAGTGCAGCACGGTGTGGTCGGCCTGTTCGGTCAGGTCAATCGTGCCGGCGCCCCTGATGAAGCCCTGCCTGCCCTTGCCGTCCAGAACGAGTTTGTAGTGGTGCGGCGCCTGGATGTCTTCGAGCTTGACCGTGCCGCTGTACCTGCCCTTGATGGCGGCGACACCGAGTTGCAGCTCGCCCCGGTATACGTGGGCGGCCGTGGGTTCCAGCTTCTCGCAGCCGGGCAGGCAGGTGGCCAGGCAGACGGGGTCGGTCAACAGCCGCCACACCGCCTGACGGGGCGCGGGAAGGGTCTGGGTGCCTGCGAGCTTCATGCCAGTGCCTGTCCTGTTTCCGGGTTGGAGAAGGGGCTTCGCCACGAGCCTCCGCATACTACTGCTCCGGGCCGGACGGTGCAAGAACGCGGCCGGCGGCATTGCATCCGAGCTGCGGGCTGGGCAATATGGTCCGGCCCGTCTGCTCGACCCCACGCGGCAGGCTGAACATCAAGGAGGAAGGCATGCAAACCCAGACTGTCGATCCGTCAATCTCCCGAACGCCGATTCGGCTGAACGCCACAGATCAGGCCACAGTGTGTGTGCTGTGCAGCCACAACTGTGGTTTGCGGGTCGATGTGGTTGACGGACACATCGAGCACATTCGGGCCGATGAGACGAGCCCGATCTCGCACGGCTATATCTGCAATAAGGGCTTCAGCATTCCCGCCTATGTGAACCACGCCCAGCGCGTCTCGCATCCGCTCAAGCGTCGGCCCGAGGGCGGCTTTGAGCAGATCGGCTGGGAGCAGGCCATCGCCGAAATCGGTGCCAAGCTGAAACGTATCCGCGACCAGCACGCGCCGCGCTCCATCGGCCTGGTCGGGATTGGCGGCCAGGCCAACCATCTGGACGCGCCGTTTGGAGTGACGTTTCTGTCGCTGCTGGGCTCGCGGCGCTTTTTTAACGCCCTGGCCCAGGAAAAGTCCCAGCACTGGATGGTCCTGGAATGGATGCTGGACAGCTCGTCGGGCACCTCGTTGCATCCCGACCATGACGCGTCCGATTTTCTGCTGGTGCTCGGCACCAACCCGCATATCAGCAACCGGGGCCACAATCCGACCGACGGGCTGAAAGCCCTGGCCCGCGATAGCGCCCGCACGATGGTAGTCGTCGATCCCCGGATCACCGAGACCACCCGCCAGGCCGACCGCCACCTGCGCCTCAAGCCCGGGACGGATGCCTATCTGCTGCTGGCCCTGGCCGCGATCATTATTGGCCGCGACCTGGGCGACGCGGATTTCATTCGAGACAAGACGCTCGGCTACGAGGAGGTCAAAGCCTGGCTGGCTGCGGTTGACGTGCCGGACATGGCCCGCCGCTGCGGCCTGGAGGTGGGGGATATCGTCGCCACTGCCGAAGAGCTGGCGGCCGCCCGGCACGCCTCGCTGCTGTGGGACCTGGGCGTTGAGATGACGCTGTTCTCCACCCTCAACTCCTACCTCCTGCACCTGCTGGTGGCGGTGACCGGCAACCTGGGCAAACCGGGCGGCAACGTGTTCACCACCAACCTCAACCCGCCGACGCCCGACCCGCGGCGTCATGACGAACCCGAGCGCGCCCTGGCGTCCGGCATTCCGGCCGTCTCGGCCTTTGCCCGGCTGGGCGTGTTCTCACCGGTGCTGATTCCTGAAGAGATCACGCTTGACCACCCCGAACGTCTGCGGGCGCTGATTGTTGAGGGGGCAAATCCGCTGCTGTCCTACCCCGATACCAAGGCCTGGCTGGCGGCGCGCGAAGAGCTGGAGCTGCTGGTCGTCATTGAGCCGGCCATGACCGAGACGGCGCGGGTGGCCGACTATGTTCTGCCCACGCCGGTCGGCTATGAAAAGTGGGAGATGGCCAGCTTCCCGCGCGGCTTTCCCGGCGTGCCGGTTCAGGTTCGTCCGCCAATCGTTCCGGCCCTGGGCGAAGCCCTGCCCGAGGGCGAGATCTATATCCGTCTGGCCGAGGCCATGGGTCTGGCGCCCGAGGCGCCGGCCGAGTTGCACGAGCTGGCGGCCGAGGCCGACCGGCCGGACGGCGCGGCGCGCTATCTCAGCGCACTCCAGGCTGCGGCCAAACAGGCCAGGTTTCGCGCCCCGCTGTACTGGGCCTACCGGACCCTGGGGCACAAGCTGGACGCGCCCGTCCTGTCCTCGATCTGGTTTCAGGCGGTCATGAACGGTCGTGTGCGGGGCGAAGCCGTGGCCCGTGCGTTCGGACCCGAGTGGCAGGACAAGGACGGTTTCAGCCTGGGGCTGGAGGTGTATCGACGTCTGATGGCGCATCCCGAGGGGGTGGAGATTGCCCGGCTCGATCCGGCGACGAATCTGGACGAGCGGATCGGCTTTGACGATAAAAAGGTCCGCCTGGCGCCGCACCAGATCCAGGCCGAACTGAACCGGGCCATTGCTACCCCGCCCGCCCACGACCCGGACTATCCGACCATCCTGGCCTCGGGCCTGCGCACCCGCTGGACGGCCAACACCATTCAGCGCGACCCCGAGTGGCGCAAAGGCCGGGGACCGCACTGCGCGCTCAACCTGTCGCCCGGCGACGCCGAACGGATAGGCGTGAGCAACGGGGATACGGTTCGGGTCGTCACCAGACGCAGCAGCGTCGAGCTGCCGGCCATGATCGATACCAAGCTCCTGGACGGCCATGTGTGGATGCCGAACGGCTTTGGCATGCAGTACCCCAGCGGCGAGGGCGGCTACGATGGGCCGACCGAGAGCGTCGGGGTGAACATGAACGCCTACACCGATGTCACCGCCCGCGACCCCTTCAGCGGCTGTCCGCACCACCGCTATGTGCCGTGCCGGCTTGAGCCGGTGGGTGCGGCGACGTAGTAGGAAAACGCTCGGCCCGCCCTGACCGAAAAAGCGTGGACGACTCACCAATGTCGGTAGCGAAGTGGTCCGTCGGGGTCGTGCTCATCCTGGTGCTGGCGTCCCTCACGCTGGCACTCACAGGTCGAAAGTCGGTCCGCGCAGAGCTGGTGATACCGGCCAGCCCCGCTTCGATCTGGCGCGTGCTCATGGATACATCCGGCTATCGCGACTGGAACCCGATTTTTGTTTCAGCCCAAGGCGTGTTCAAGGAAGGCGGCACGATCTCTTACCAGATGCAAATCGGAGATGAGCCGGCCGTGGGAGTTGAACCCACCGTACGAAAACTTGAGGTCGAACGGGAAATTAACCAGTTCGGCGGACTCCGCGGCGTGTTGACCTACAACCACACCTGGCGGCTTGAGCCGATGGGAGAGGGCACGAAGGTGAGTCAGCATGAAGAGTATCGGGGCCTGTATGTGTGGTTTTGGGATCCGAGCCCGGTTGAGCGGGCCTACACACAAGCGCTCGTTGCCTTGCAGGCGAGGCTAGACGCGCGGCAATGAGAGCAGGGGCAGTGAGCTGAGGCACTTGACGAAAAGCACCGGGCGAATGAGAAGCCCGATGTGTGGAAACATAAAGCGCTGCGTCGTTCCGTGCCTGCTCGGGGCGTGGGCGCTCTTCGCTCAGCCGGCCGCCGCCCAGCCGCAGACCCTCGTTGGCTGGTTCACGATAACGGTTGCGGATGAGCTGACCGAGTCCGGCCTTATCTCTGAAACCACCTATGCGCTGACCGAGGACTCGGGCGAGCGGCACGAGCTGCTGCTCGACGCAGCACTCTTGAAGCCGCTCGGCGGCCCGGTGGCGGTGAACCGCAAGCGGGTGGCGGTGACGGGCGAGTGGGAGCAGGCTGGGCCTGGCACAACGGCACGGTTCCGCGTCAGCTCAATCGGCTTGGTCATGTCTCCGTTGAAGGCCCTGCCGGGCCGGACCTTCGCCTCCGACCCGTCTCCCCAGTCCGGGGTGACAGGTTCCCAGGCGTGAGTGACCATTCTGTGCCGGTTTGCCGATGCGAGGCATGTCACCCCGTATCCAGTCGATCATTATGAGCGGATGATGGAATCGTTCTATCCCGGCCTGGGCCATTATTGGAACGAGGTCTCAGACGGGAACATCCCCGATCTGGCCGGGAGCAGGGTGGTGGGCTGGTACAACCTGCCCCGGACTCGCGCGTTTTACGTATCCGACCGGGACGGGGACGGCGACGAAGAGGCCGATCTGGACGCCGCTGTCGAAGATTGTACCGCCGCCGCCGATGCTGAAGTGTTCTTCCCGAATTTCGAGGCCATCAACTTGGTCTTCAATCGCAACCTTGACGGCCGTCGAGCCTATGGCGGCACCCGGCGGTTGACCAAAGACAGGCGGACGCGCTTCTGGGGCGTCACCTGGCTGCCGGAGCGGGCGCATGAAGAACAGGAGACCTGGGCTCATGAGATGGGCCACGCCTTGGGCTTGCAGCATTCATCCGGGCCGTATGGCCAGGATGACGCGCTTTTCAGCTCCGCCACCTATGACTCTGACTGGGATGTCATGAGTGGCGGCCAATCGCTGTCTGCCCATCCCGGCTACGGCCACCTGGGCGTCTATACCATCGCTTACCACAAGGATTTTCTGGGCTGGATTCCAGCCGACCGGAAGTATGTCGCCCGGCCCAACGCAACCCGTGCGATTACCCTCGGACGGCTGGCTCAACCGGGTACTGAGGGCTACCTGATGGCCGAGATTCCCATCGGGCGCTCGCCGACCGACTTCTACACCGTCGAGGCGCGGCTGTTTGCCGGCTATGACGACGCCATACCCGACGAAGCGATTGTCATCCATAAAGTCGATACCACGCGGGAAGACCGGCTGGCCCAGGTCGTCGACGTGGACAACAACGGCGACCCGAACGACGACGGCGCGATGTGGACGGTGGGCGAGGTCTTTACTGACCGAGACAATACGCTCCAGGTCTCCATTGACGCCGCCTACGCGGGCGGCTACCGCGTGACCATCAACACCGACCCGACTACGTTCAGCGCCTGCATCGATGTGCTGTCCGCCCCGTCCCACCTCTTTGGACCGGGTCGTGACACCGCCAGCGTCCAGGTCAAGGCGGCAGGAGACTGCGATTGGGCGGCGACGAGCAATACCGACTGGATTCGGATGAGGGCCGACGGGGGGCAGGGCTCCGGCAGTGTCCGCTATACGGTGGCGGCCAATCCCAGCCCTACCGCCCGGACCGGCACGCTGACTATCGACGGCTGGACCTTCAGCGTGATCCAGGCCGGAGCCCAGGACAGTCTGTTTGCAGATGATATGGAGAGTGGCAGCAGTATTTGGGAGACGAACCCGCCCTGGGCCCTGACCAGGGCTGCTTCGCGGAGCGGCGCGTATGCCTGGACGGACAGCCCGGGCGGCCGTTACCGGAATGATCAGAACGTGAGTCTCCATTCTCGGGGCATTGATTTGACCGGACTCAGCGCCGCGACCCTCGCCTTCTGGCATCGCCACGATTTTGGTCGGGGTGACCGCGGGACCGTGTGGGTCCGGGCGAACGGCAGGTGGGAGGAGTTGGAGTCCTTCAGCGGCACGAATCCAGCCTGGCAGCAGGCAGTGATCGATCTGAGCCCCTTTGTCGGCCAGTCGATAGACTTCAGTTTCCAGCTGTTGTCCGACGCCAGTGGGACCGCAGACGGCTGGTATATTGACGATGTGGCCGTCTTCTCGTCCGATTTCGTCTCCCAGGCGACCCTGGAGAATCCCCGGCCTGCCTCCTTCCAGAGTGGGATCGGGGTGATCTCGGGTTGGGCGTGTCACGCCCACACCATCGTCATTGAGCTGGCCGGGACCCCGGTGCAGGCCGCCTATGGGACGCCCCGGGAAGATACCCGGCGGGTCTGCGGAGACGCAAACAACGGCTTCAGCCTGCTGGTGAACTGGAACAATGTGGGGCCTGGAACACACGCGGTTCGGGCGCTGGCCGACGGGGTGGAGTTTGCCCGTGCCACGGTGCGGGTGACGACGCTTGGGGTGGAATTCCTGGAGGGCGTGCGACGGACGCTTGTGGTCCCCGACTTCCCCCGCTCGGGCGAGGCTACCACGCTGCGGTGGAAAGAATCGCTCCAGAACTTCGTCCTCACCGATAGTCCGCCTGACAGGGGCGAGGGGTACAACCGCGTAGCCGGGCTTGACGCCGTGCTGGAAAACCCGTCCCTGGGCTCGTCCCCAGAGCGGGATCGGGATCATCTCGGGCTGGGCCTGCGAGGCTGGGGAGATTGTCATTGAGTTGGCCGGGACTCCGGTGCAGGCGGCCTACGGAACGCCGCGGGAAGACACCCGGCGGGTGTGCGGGGATGCGAATAACGGCTTCGGCCTGCTGGTGAACTGGAACAATGTGGGGCCTGGAACGCACGAGATGCGGGCGCTGGCCGACGGGCTGGAGTTTGCCCGCACCACGGTACAGGTGACGACGCTTGGGGTGGAATTCCTGGAGGGTATGCGGCGGACGCTTGTCGTCCCGGACTTCCCCCAGCCGGGTGAGACCACCACGCTGCGGTGGGAAGAGTCCCTCCAGAACTTCGTGATTATTCCCTGACAGGTTCTGCTGACTCCGGGGCGCACGGTTCCCGGCCGGGAACTCTGCCCGCAGTCACCGGACTCAGATCGACTCCATCCAGGCTATCGCTTGATGTTGATATAAATGTTAATGCTCCGTATATGTACGGGGGTCTGGCTGAAAGGACTGGAGATGCCCGGTGCCGTACTACGATGTTCTTTGGAACCCGGAACCGAACGGCAATATTGCGCATATTGCGGAATACGGATTGACGCCAGAGGATGTCGAAGCCGCTCTGTTTCAGCCAGTCGGGCGTGACACGAGTCGCTCATCAGGAAGGCCAATGGTGTATGGATTTACTCCGGATGGCCGCTACATCGTTGTGGTCTACGAGGAAATTGACAGCTCCACCCTGTATCCAATAACCGCTTATGAAATCGACCCGTGAGGAGGCAGTATGGCTAAGCAGATGGGTAAGCGGATCTATCGTCCCGCGACAGAACAAGAGCAAGAGAGACATAAGCGCCTCCGCGAACAAATTCGACACGAGCTACCCGACATCAGGAAGCGGGCAAGACGAAAGTTGGCTAAGGCCGTACAGCAGGGCGTTGCGATTGAGCACGCGATAGCCGTGTTAAAGGCCGAGCGTATGAAGAAGGGACTGAGCTTGGCCGATATGAAAGACCGCACCGGTATTGAACGCTCCACATTATCCCGGCTGGAAAATAATGGGGAAGCCAATCCGACCCTCAAGACACTCGCCCGCTACGCTGATGCGGTTGGAAAAAAGGTCAGAGTGGTTTTGGTCGAAGCCGATTGAGCGAAAAAGCACTCTGCTTGCCCACTCACTTCCTGCGTGGTGAACTGCCGTATGGCGAAACGTCTCGTCCTCGTCCTTCTTTCTTTTCTCGGAGTTCTGGCCGCGCTGCTGAGCCTGGCCCTGATGTTCGGCGGTCCCCGGTCGCTCCCCCCGCTGGCCAGTATCAACGCTCCTTTCGCGGCTGTGGACTTCTCCGACCTGCCCCCGCTCCAGCCGTACACGGCCCGGGACGGGACGCGTCTGGTGTTTCGCGCCTACGCGTCGAGCCCGGAGCCGGCCGAAGGGTCGGTGGTGCTCATCCATGGCTCGTCGGCGCGCAGCAACAATCTGCATCCGCTGACCCGCAGCTTTGGGCAAGCCGGCTACGCGGCCTATGCGCTGGACATGCGGGGGCACGGCGAGTCCGGGACACGGGGCCAGATCGATTACATCGGTCAGCTTGAGGATGATCTGGAAGATTTTCTGCGAGCGGTCGAGCCGCCCGGCGAAGGAGTGCTGCTCGGATTTTCGTCCGGCGGGGGATTCGCCCTGCGTTTTGCCGCCAGCGACCGGCAAGACCTGTTCGACCGCTATGTGCTGCTGGCCCCTTTTCTGCATCAGGACGCGTCCACGGCTCGACCAGAAGCCAGCGACTGGGTCGCCGTGGGTATTCCCCGCCTCATCGGCCTGACTGTTCTCAACCGTTTTGGCCTGACCCAGCTCAACAGTCTGCCGGTCCAGGCGTTTGCTCTGGGGGCTGAGGCGCGCCGGTTTTTGACGCCGACCTACTCCTACGCCCTGGCCACGAACTTCCGGCCCCACGACGATTACCGGGCGGATATAGCTGCCGCTGAGCGGCCGCTCCGAGTTGTGGTCGGCGAGGACGACGAGCTGTTCCACGCCGAGCAGTTCCGGCCGGTGTTCGAGGCTGCGGGCAGACCAGTACCGGTCCAGACACTGCCCGGCGTCGGCCACATCGGCCTCACCCTTGAGCCGGCGGCGATCCGGGCCGTTGTCGCGGCAACCGCACAGTGGTGACGGCCTCAGGGGTCCGTGTCCGACGCCTTATCCTCAAACAGGGGGACCTTGGCCTTGGCGTAGGTCAGCTTGCGGACCAGCCGGTCGCCCTGGAAGTGCAGCAGGTCGAGCCCGCGCCACGATGTGGGCTGGCCCTTGACTGCAAGCGTGCAGCGCCAGCTGGCCATGACCTTGCCGGTGTCGGCGTCAATAAACAGGTCGTCGTCAAGAAACTGCATCGTGCCGTAGCGGCCGCTGAACTGCGGGACAAAGGCGGCTCGAATGGCGTCTCTGCCGTGATTGCGGGTGCCGTTGAACTCGTCGTACACGGCGTCGTCGGCAAAAAAGGCCATCACGCCCTCAAGATCGTTGTCGTTGAAGGCGGTCATGAATCGCTGGGTCAAGTCGGCCAACTGCTGGCGGGCTGTAGCCATCGTGTCTCCTCCTGACTGCTATACCGGTGCTACCCCTCCGGCTGGCGATTTTCAAGGCTGCCTCCGTTCGTCCACAGCCGGTCACGGTCCCGTGCGGCTCTCCCGGAGGGGGCGAGGCTGTTCTGATACGCACAGGACCTACCTGATTCGTCACCCTTCAGGCGCGCAGCCATCTTGCTTGCGAGTCCTCCGGACCTCGGCTAGTCTGGATTCGGACTACTGGAGGGATGTATGCGTATTCTGCCCTTAGCTGAAGCCAAGGCAAAGCTCAGTCGGCTGGTGGCTGACGTGGCGAATACCGACGAAGAGGTCACGATCACCAAAAACGGGCGAGCGACTGCCGTCCTGATGAGCTATGAGGAGTTTGAGAGCTGGCAGGAGACCCTTGCCGTCCTGTCGGATCGGGAACTGGTCGAAGAACTCCGCACCGGCCTGCGGCAGCTGAAACAGGAACGTGGCAAGCCGCTGACGGATACACAGCTCAGGCAGCTCTTTGACGAGGCGTAGCGTGCGCCGGGTTCGACTCCCGCGCGAAGTCCACACCGCTATCCGGGCCATGCATCCGCAACTCAAGCAACGCATCCGGGCGGCCTTGGACACCCTGCGGGTGAATCCGTCAGCAGGCAAGCCTCTCCAGCGTGAACTCTCCGGGTGGTGGAGTTTTCGCGTCGGGCGCGTTCGGCTTATCTATCGGACAACCCGAACGGTTCTCGAAGTCAGCGCCATCGGCTCACGAACAAGTATCTATCAGGATGCGACCCGTCGTGTGGCCAGAGCGTCACGGCAACGCTGATTGATATCGCTCGGAGTAGATTTCTCAGTCGGCCCCTGCACCCACTTGTCCTCAAAGTCCCTGCCTTGCCGTGCGCACCCGTTGACAAGCCGCACGGCGTCGCATAGGGGCACGGGCAGTCATGTTGTTCGGCTTTCTCTTCTTTCTGCTCGGTCTGACCTGTCTGGTGGGCTTCTTGGCCGTCCGCGAGAGCCGCAAGTCGGAAGAGGACTATTTTCTGGCCAGCCAGACCATCTCTCCCTACAGCCTGGCCTTCTCCAGCAGTGCCAGCAAATACAGCGGGTTCATTTTTGCCGGCTTCATGGGGGCGGCCTACCTCAACGGGACCATGGTCATCTGGCTGGGTCTGGGCCTGCTGCTGGGCCATGTGCTCGTCTACGCCCTGGCCGTCTCCCGCTTGCAGTCTATGAACAGCAGCGGCTGGGCCTTGAGCATCGGCGAGCTGCTGACCTTCTGGAACGGAGAAAATCGCGTCCTGCTGCGCCGCTTCATCGGCCTCCTGACCCTGTTTTTTCTCAGCTTCTACGCCGCAGCCCACCTCAAGGCCGGCGGCATGGCCCTTGAGGTGGCCCTCGGTCAACCGCTGTACGTCGGCATTCTGCTGAGTACGGCCATCATTCTCTTCTATTGTTGGTCCGGGGGAATCCGCGCCTCCATCTGGACGGACAG
>JAAXHF010000285.1:0-475 GCA_012271025.1 Deltaproteobacteria bacterium
CCTTGTACTCATTTCCAGTCCACATTATGGTCGTCAACAGGACTCTCCATTATCCCCCATCCTTCGATTCTCCGGAGCCTGTCCTGCTCCTCAGGTCTATAGAAACGCGCAACACCTTTGTAGGAGGAAACCACATGAAAGCGATGATCGGTGTACTGGCCCTCGTTGTTCTCGGAGCCTTGTGGCAGGTGTCCGCATCCGCATCGGGCTCCATTTCGATAGGCGGCGGCATAAGCCCCCGAGACGCGTACACGCAGGGCAAGAAGCTCACCTTCAAGAAGCTGGTGTGCTCCTCCTGCCCAATCCAGCGGAGCGAGTTGGACCAGACCCGGGCCCAGAGCCTGAAGAACAGCCTCGAAGCGCGTGATGCGGAAACCAAGCCGGGCACGCCGGACGACGAACATATCCAGGTGCTGTGTCCGGGCAGCCAGGGGGCTGATTGCGGCAGTGTGGACGAACAGGAACTCGTCCACTA
>JAAXHF010000285.1:594-3014 GCA_012271025.1 Deltaproteobacteria bacterium
CCGCCGCTACAAGCTGTAACCGTTTGCTCTTGCAGCCACGCCACGCGCCTTAGCCGTCTTACCGACGAAGTAGAGAGGTCTCTATTATGCGACTAGCCTGTATTCCGGCCTTTGCTATAGCAACCTTGGCCGTTTTTCTTTTTACCACCGCGCCAGCACGTGCGGGTTCGCCCTGGCTCCCGGCACCGGGGGCCGGAGACGTCAACCTGTCTTACACCTACCAGACTGCGGACGAATTTTATCGCAACACCACAAAAGTCCCGACACCGGGGAACGTCGGAGAAGATCTCGTACAGCACACGACGTATGTGGAGGCACGCTACGGATTATTGGATAATCTCGCCATAGACGGCCGTATCGGCTATGCGCAAGGCCATTATGGTTTTGACCCTTCCCGCGGCGCGGGCGCGATCAGTGAGAAGAGTCCGGACGGTTTGGCCGATGTGAACCTGGGCATCACTTATCGTCTCCTTGACGAGACGATCACCGAGAGCCCGCTCCTGCCCACTCTTGCCATACGTTTCGGCGGGATCATCGCCGGAGACTACGAGAGCGGCGACATCAATTCGATTGGTGATGGCGGTGACGGGTTTGAGGTCTCAGGCATGGCCGGCAAGTTTATCGGCGATATGTTCGTTCTGTCCTCGGAGTTCGGATACCGTAACCGCACCAACGATATCCCGGACAATCTCTTTTTGAACCTGTCCGGTGGGATCATTCTTTTCAACCGCGTCGGACTGAATATCAGCTACTACCGCGTGGACACCCCGTGGTCCAGCTTCGACATTGGCGACCCCGGCTTCTCGCCGATCGGCAACGTTTTTCCTGAACTGAAAGAGGAGATGGAGCTTATCGGTGGCGGGTTCACTGTTGCGGTCACGGATAGCATTAACCTCGGGTTTCAGTACGCGTCGGTCATCGAGGGCCGGAATACCGCGGCGTCCGATGTTTTCAGCGTGTCGCTCGGCTACTCGTTCGACGCCTATTGAGCCGTGCGGCGGCCGCGCCTCGACGCGGACCACGCCAGCGCCAGCCCAATCAGTCCGAATTCCAGCAGGCGGGCCCAGAGCGGCTGTTGATAGGCTTGCAACTCGTAGTCGTTCACATTGAGCCCGGTAACATACGAGATGAGGACAGCCATGGAGGCCGTCCAGGCCCATACGCTGGGGAAGATCGTCGCAAAGGGCAGAACCCAGAGCAGATACCACGGATTGATGACCGGCGCCGCCGCCAGCAGTACACCGTAGACCCAGTCACCGCGCGGAACGGGCTGTCCTTCGTCCCGGCAGTACTGCCGATAGTACCAGCCCCAGAACAGGGCGCAGGCCAGCCCCAAAACAAGCTTGGCCTCGAAAGCCGGCAGCGCCAGCGTCAACAGCCCAAAGGCCGCAGAGTTAAACTCCCATTCCTGGGCGAAGACCAGCAGCGAGTGCAGGTCCGTGCCGCTGCTCAGGGCGAACGGCGCGTATAGGGCCGCCAGCGTAGCGCCGAACAGGACCCAGTGCCGGACTGAGGCACCGACCAGCACGAACGGCACCAGCACCAGGGCGAATATCTTGGCCCCGCAGGCCAGACCCAGACACACCGCGGTGCTCTGCCAGCGGCGTGCCCTGGCCAGGACGAGCGCGGCCAGCAGCAGGCCGACGCCGATGCCGTCCGGATGAGCGGTGAAGGCGATTTCCTTGACCACCAACGGACACCAGGCGTAGAGCATAACGCTCCGCGCCGGTGCCAGGCGCAGCAGCAGGGCCACAGTGGCAAGGTCAATGATAATCAGCAGGAGTTGTAAGGCTGCGATGCTGCCCGGCCGCAGCCAGTAGCCGAGCAGGAAGACGAACTGTGTTGTCGGAGCGTAGATGGTCGGTAGCTCGGGATGGTTGATCCCGTCCAGCACGGTATGAAACGCGGCGGGAACGGTCGGGTCGGTGAAAAACGCTTCCGGGACAGCGGCGTAGGGCGTGCCGGTGGTAGCAAAACGGTAGCCGTCCCACAGGTAGCGATAGAAGTCGTCTTCGAACAGCGGCCCACCGACCAGCCCGCAGATTCTGAAGGCTACGGCCCAGAAGATCAGGCGGTCGAGCGGGAAGGGTTCGTCACGCCGGTGGCAGTACAGGAAGAGGCCGAATACCGGCAGGCCGGCCCAAGCCACCAGGATGAAGAAGGCGACCAGGTCGGGTTCGCCGGGGGGCCGCGCCAAAAAGGCGAGGGCGGCGTAGCCCAGGGTGCAGCTCAGACCGACCGCGTCCACCAGCCGGCGCGTCGTAGCGCTCGGTTGCCCACCCGCGTTTGCGCCGGCTATCGTCTCAAGCATATCCCGCCCGGTACGACAGGCCGTTACTTGCTCATGACCCGTCGCGTTTCTGTCCCCAGGTATCCCAGTGGGTCAGTTCGGTAGCCGGAATACGCCGGGCCGCCTTGAA
>JAAXHF010000456.1 GCA_012271025.1 Deltaproteobacteria bacterium
AGGAGGGCGGCAAAAAAAACGAAAAAGGGCCACCACAGCGGCGTGCGGGGCAGAGAGCGGGTCCGCCACAGCGTATAGCCGAGAAAGGCCAGCAGACAGCCCAACGCGGTTTGCTGAAAGGCGATGGGTAAATTCCAGGTGGCAAAGAACAGCACAAGCAGGCCGACCCGCAGAGTATCCTCCCACCGCTGAGGTGGTATCAGGGCCGCCACCATCCGCATCCTATACGCCTCGCCGGGTCAGGATGACCTTGACCGTCTCGGTCAAGACGCGGATGTCCAGCCACAGCGAATAATTATAGATATAGGCCAGGTCGTATTTCAGCTTGTACTCGGGCGAGGTGTGGTATTCGCCGTTGACCTGGGCCAGACCGGTCAGGCCGGGTTTGACCTGAAGACGTTCGGCATAGCCGGGAATCGTCTGCTGGAACTCGGCCACAAACTCGGGTCGCTCCGGGCGGGGACCAACCAGACTCATGGAGCCGTTGAGGACGTTGAAAAGCTGCGGGATTTCGTCAATCCGGGTGGCCCGCAACAGGCGACCGACCGGCGTCACCCGGCTGTCATCCGAGCGGGCCAGCACCGGACCGGTCCGGGCCTCAGCCTCATTGACCATGGTGCGCAGTTTATACAGGGTGAACTCTTTTCCGTGCCGGCCCACCCGACGCTGCCGGTACAGCATCGGTCCTGACGACGAGAGTTTGATCAGGCCGGCGGCCACACCCACCAACGGTAAACACAGGACCAGCAAGACGCCGGCAATCAGACGGTCGCCGATGCTTTTCATCCCAAAGGCCAGTTCTTCACGCGGATTCTTCAGCACCTCGACCAAGGGCACGTCGTGCAGACGCACGGACGACACCCGTCCCACCAGAATGTCATACACGGAGGGGACCACGAGGACGCGCGGCCGTTCGGACGCCATGTGGCCGGTCGGCAGATTCAACAGCCGGTCAACGAACGAGTCTTTCCAACTTGCGGACGACAGGAGAATCACCTCATCAATCTCGACCTGTTCAAGGACCTGGGGCAGACTGTCTATCCTTCCCAGCCACGGAATGCCGACCTCTTCTTGTGTCTGACAGGCGGACTCCTCCAATCCGATCGCGCCCACGACATCGAGGCCGGGAGACGGGTGGAGGTCGGTCAGGCCGGAGAGAAACATCCGCACATCCTCTGCCAGACCGATCAGCAGGACACGCACCGGGCTGGAGTGTCCGAGACGATGATTCATCCACAGCCGCACTCCAACAATGCCAAGGGTATTAAATATCCAAAAGACAACCAGCACGGAGCGCGGGAAGGACAAGTCGCCCCGAAAGAAATACCACGCCGCGGTGGCCAGCAGTTGGATGCCGAGGGCCGTCGCCACCCGCGTCACCAGACGGACGCGCCGGTGCGGTGCCGGCTGGTCGTACAAGCCGAAGAAATAGAGCAGTGCCACCTGCGTCCCCAAGAGCAACAGCAGCGGGTGGGCAACCTCGGTGAAACGCGA
>JAAXHF010000527.1 GCA_012271025.1 Deltaproteobacteria bacterium
CTACACCACGGCGGAAACTGCTCTAGCTCAGGGCCGCATTCACCTCCTCGGCCAGTTCGACCAGAGCAGGTGGGCTGACGATGGTTCCGTCTTTGACGATGTGCTGGTCAGCGATTGATATCGATTGCAGCGACATAACCGCGTCGGGATGGTTTTCTCCCCCGCCCAGCATCCACGGTGGCAGACCCAGGCCGATGGCGTTATAGCCGGTGATGCGCTGGTCTTCGATGAACGATTTCCCAGTAAAGCGAGCCCCTGGGTGAAGACCACAAGAAAAGTGGACCACATAGCCGAATTCTCCACCCCCGGCTCGGCGCAGGGCACGCTCCATCACCCGCCGCTCCGGCCCGCCGCCGGTCACCTCCTGGATCTTTCCGTTCAGGGCGAGGCTGAGGGGTTCGGCCATGGTCGTATAGTACTCATGGAAGACGGTCTCACATTTGATTACGCCGCGGACTGACTCCAGCTCTGGAATCAAGACCACCGTGCCCGGAACAAAATATCCACCCGGCTCTTCGGCTTTAGCCAGCGCAAACCCATCCGGCTCGGCCAGGGTAAAGGTGACGTCCGTGCCCAGGCGGTTGGTAATGCGACATTCCTTGCCGCTCGCCTCGCCGATGAGCGCGCCAAAGGCATTTGAGAGGGCAAAGAGTTGGTCGAGCCTGCCCTTGCCCAGCAGGCGCGCTAACCCGCCGGCCCCAATATCGGCGCCCAGGAAATAGCGGGTTCGCTGATTTTGCATGGCCGAATCAAAAGCCTTGGAGCCGGCCAGATAGGGAAAGCACAGATCAATCCAGACATCGCATTCCCGGACTGCCGCCTTAAAGTGATCGGGCAGGTAGGCGTCAGCCAACGCGCCTTGATACGGCAGCCGCGGCGCAAGTACGATCGTCGCGACCTTTGCCCCTATACTGCAGCAGGCGTTCTGGACCGCCTCCACCGCGGGCATGTCCGTACTCGTATCGGCCGAGATCAGGACACTCTCGCCGGCTTTGATACACATCATATCCGCCGCCAGTACCCAGGCGGCGCTGGCTAACTCCGGAGTAATCCCGTTGTTCATCATGACGCTTACCTCTTAATCGACCGGTTCGTTCTCAAAACCGGCCCGCTTCATATTGTACGCAATCATATTATGCACGGCGGCTTCATATCTGGAGAACGGCCCGGGCCGGTAGGCTTG
>JAAXHF010000231.1 GCA_012271025.1 Deltaproteobacteria bacterium
GCCTGCTACTGGTTCGAGCAGATCGCGCCGCGGCGTCTGATCGACAAGGTCGGCGCCGACAAGATCATGTTCGAGACCGACTTCCCGCATCCGACCTCGCTGTACGGCGACGAGGTACACGAGCGGATCAAGCATGGGCTGGATGACTGCGACGAGGACATCCGTCGCAAGATCCTGTGGGACAACGGCCAGAAGCTCTACAAGGTTGAGGAGCCGACGGCCGAGGATGAGGCCAAGCGGGCCGCAGCCGTGGCCTAGCTCCGACCCGCCCGACTGACAGCAAAAGGCCAGCGCAAGCTGGCCTTTTTTAGTGGTTGCTTCTTGAAAAAAGGCGCCGAGACCATGGAACTCGCTCTGTTGCTGTCCTTAGTGCTCGTTGCCACCATTGTTGGCTGGCTCGGATTTTATCTCAAAGATCGACGTGAAGAAAAAGCTCGTCACAGGTGAGCGTGCCTGATTCGCTTTCCCCCGCGGAGGCGAGCTATTGACACAGATGCCACACCAGGGTCATCGCCCCGGCCACTAAGAACTGCCCATCGACAAAAATCTCGCCCGGCGCGCCCTTGGGCAGCAGACGCTGGTGATACACCCAGCTGACCGCACAGCTGTACGGAATCACGACAAAGAGACACGCGGCCAGAGGCAGACCCTGCCAGGGCAGGCTGAGCGCCAGCAGCAAGCCGCTCAGGGTTGCCACCACCCCGACCAGCACGGCTTTGGTGCGGCGTTTGCCGACCACCTTGAAGATCGTTTCCATGCCCATGATCTTGTCGCCCTGCACGTCGCGCACCCCGATCAGGGCGGCGCGCAAAAACACCAGCAGGAAGACAAAGCCCAGCACCCCAGTGGCCCGCCAGACCGAACTGCTGCCGACCGTGATCAACGGAATCACCACGCAGGCGACCGTCCAGCCCAGGGCCGCAGCCAGGTCTTTTGAGGCCGGCAGGTCCTTGATGCTGCGGATACCCATCAGATGCCGCGCCCACGACAGGGGGATGAGCTTCATGCCATAGATGGCGCCCAGACCGCCAAAGATGGCCAGGGCCAGAAACTGTCCCAACCCCAGCGAGGCGGCCAGCCCCAGGGCGGCGGTCAGAGAGATGACCGCCACCCCTAACATGGCCTGCTGAAAATGCTGAAAGGCGCGTGGCGAGAAGCTGCCCCAGCCGCTGTAGTGCGAGCGTTCCTGGTAGCGGTTGACGGTGTGCATGGCTAGGATGAAAAAGCCGGCCGTGGCCATCAACGGCAGGAGGATTTCGCGCGACAGGTGGGGGATGAGCAGCAGGCTGGCCGCCAGGCTGAGACAGGCTGCGCCCACACCGACATACACATTGCTGGCGACCAGGACACCCATCAGGGACTTGAGCCAGGTGTTGAGCCGACTGACCGGCTCGTGGTTGAAGGACTCCAGCCGGTCGACCACCCGGTTGATCATCCACTCCGGCGTTGAGGCGCCGGCGGTGACGCCCACCGACTGATAGGGGCTGAAATCGTGGTCGCGGAGTTCGGCGTCGGTCTCGATGTGCAGAACCTGGGCGCCCTCTTTGGCGGCCAGGTCGGCCAGGCGGCAGGTGTTGGCGCTGTGATGGCCGCCGACAACCACCATCAGGTCGACCTGGCGGGCCAGCTCAACCGTCTCGCTCTGGTGATCGCGGGTCGGCTCACACACCGTGTTGGCTGCCCGGATGACCTGCGCTTTGGGTGTGATGACCTCGACCGTGCGGGCAAAGGTGTCGTCGTTCTGGGTGGTCTGCGACACCACGCACACCCGGTCAAAGGTGGGCAGCCGGGCGGCCTGCTCCTCGTCGGCCACCACAAAGCAGCGGGTTGAGGCATAGCCCTTGAGACCCGTCACCTCGGCGTGATGGTCGTCGCCGACAATAACGATGTCATACGCGTCCCTGCTGTACTTGGTGATGATTTTTTGTACCTTGCGCACCAGCGGGCAGGTCGCGTCGTAGACGTCGGCACCGCTGGCCCGGAGCTGGTCAAACGCCTCCGGGCGGACCCCGTGGGCGCGTACCAGGACCGTGCCGCCACGGATATCGCTCGGCCGCTCAAAGGCGTGGATATTCTGCTCGGTGAGTTCTTCCATGACCTGGGCGTTGTGAATCAGGGGCCCAAAGGTCTGGACCGGGCCGTCGGTCTTTTTGGCCAGATCAACCGCCTGGTCCAGGGCTCGCCGGACTCCCCAACAGAAGCCGGCCGTCTCTGCCACAAGGATGTTCATTGTCTGCCCTCGTCCGCACGTATTTGAGACTGCCCATTATAGAGCCGGATTGCTGGCTGTAAAAGCCAGGCCGAGGGGGGGCGGCAGCGGGGGGATGGAAAACAGTCCGGCGAAGCCATACAAGGGAAACGCCCGAGAAAGGAGGTTCCGATGATTCACCTGCTGTACTTCATTACCCGAAAGGCGTCGCTCGACGAGGCCGAGTTTCACCGCTACTGGCGTGACATCCACGGCCCGATTGCGGCCAGAATTCCGCAACTGGTGCGCTATGAACAGAGCCACCGGATTCCGTTTGCGGACACGAATTCGTCCTATGACGGCGCGGCCGAGGCCTGGCTGGAGGACGAGGCCGCGTTTCAGGCTCTGCGCGAGACGCCCGAATATGTGGACGGCGCGCTGGCCGATGAGCCCAACTTCATCGACATGAACCGGGTCGAGTGGCTGGTGACCCGGGATCACGTCATTCTGGACGGCCCGCAGACACCCGGCCTGACCAAGGGTATTTTTCAGCTCAGGCGCAAACCCGGCCTGTCGCTGGCCGACTTTCGCCGCTACTGGGTCGAGGTCCATGGGCCGATTGTGAAGCGGCTGCCCGGCCTGCGCCGTTATGTTCAGTGCCATACCGTTGACGCCGCCTACCAGTACGCCGAACCGCGCTGGGACGGGGTGGCCCAGCTGTGGCTGGACAGCCCTGAGGCGTACCGGGCGATGCTCGACTCGGACGAGTTTCAAAACGAGTCGTGGCCGGACGGGGGCAAGTTCCTCGACCTGGATCTGGCGGTCAGCTTTGTTGCCCAGGAACATCAGGTCAAGTGGGCAGGAGCCTTATGAGGATCGTACCGGATGAGGAGCAGCCATGTGGCGGGTAGGCGTCGACGTTGGCGGAACATTCACCGACCTGTTTGGCTGGGAGGAAACAAGCGGTGAGCGTGTCACGGCCAAGGTCCTGACCACGCCGTGGGACCGCTCGGTTGGTGTCATTGAGGCGGTCAAAAAGGCCGCCCGCGATTCGCTCGAAGCGGTCGAGCAATCGGGCATTCCATTTGACCAGATCTCCTGCCTGATCCATGGCACCACCACCGCGACCAACGCCCTGATTGAACGCTCGTACCCGGACCCGGCCCTGGTCACCACCCAAGGCTTTCGGGATACCATCGAAATTGGGCGGCAGCATCGCAAAGACCTGTACGACCCCTATCAGGTCAAACCCAAGCCCCTCATTCGGCGCCGCTACCGCTATACCGTCCCGCAACGCACGAATGTCAAGGGCGAAGAAGAACGCCCACTCGATACCGTGGCCGCGCAGCACATTGCCGAGAAAATCAAGGCGGCAGGTATCCGCTCCATTGCCGTGTGTTTCATCAACTCCTATGTCAACACCGACCATGAGCGGCAGATGCGCAACATCCTGCTTGAACACATGCCGGATGCGCATATCATGCTGTCGGGCGAGACGCGGCCCTTGTTTCGCGAGCACGGCCGCTTTGTCACCACTGCGGTCAGCGCCGCGCTCAAGCCGGTGATGGGAGCCTATTTCGATCATCTCCTGGAACGTCTCACCGGCCAGGGCTTTCAGGGCTCCTTGCTGATTCTCAAAAGCAGCGGCGGCGTCATGGGCGTTGAGCTGGCCAAGGAGCACCCGGAAGAACTGCTGGAGTCCGGGCCGGCCGGTGGGGTTGCCTATGCCGGCTATCTGGCCGACGCCATACACGAGCGCCACATGATTTGCGCGGACATGGGCGGGACGAGCTTTGATGCCTCAATTGTCGAAGAGGGCAAGGGGCTTGTGACCCGCGAGTATGAACTCGAATTTGAGCTGCCGATCATCCTCCCTATGCTCGATATCCACAGCGTGGGTGCCGGCGGCGGCTCGGTCGGCTGGGTGGATAGCGGCGGCTCGCTGCGGGTAGGGCCGCGTAGCGCCGGCTCACAACCTGGGCCGGCCTGCTATGGCAACGGGGGGAAGGAGCCGACGATTACAGACGCCAACCTGCTGCTTGGCCGCCTGGAGCCGACCCTGGGAGGGAAGATCAATCTGGACCGGCAAGCGGCTGAACAGGCGGTGCGTACCGTTGCTGAGCAACTGGGCCTGTCGGTGGTCGAGACCGCCGACGCCATGATCCAGATCAGTTGTGAGATTATGGCCCAGGCCGTCAAAAAGGTCATTATCAACAGAGGCCGTGATCCACGCGATTTTGTGCTGACCAGTTTTGGTGGAGCCGGGCCTATGCACGCCTGCTTTGTTGCCCGGGCCATGAATATCCCGAAGGTCATCGTCCCGGCGGCCGCCGGGGTCGCTTCCGCCTTTGGCGCAACCGTCATGGATGTCCGTCAGGATGTCGAGCAATTCATGTACGCCCCGCTTGGGGAGGTTGACCTGGACCGGCTGAATAGCGTGTACGCCGAACTCGAACGGACGGCCCGCAGCCTGCTCGCCCGCGACAATGTTTCGGCAGACAATGTACGCATCAACCGGACCGCCCAAATGCGCTATGTGGGCCAGACGTATGAACTTGAAACCCCCATTCCGGGCGGGGCGCTGACCAGGGACGCCCTGGTCAGCATTGCCGAGACCTTTCATGCCGTGCACGAGCAGGAGCATGGGGTCAGCTCGGACATCTTTGATCCGGCGTTTGTCTCTCTGAGTGTTGCGGCAACAGCCCCGACCGCAGCCCTGCCGCCCTATACAAGTGTCGCCGCAGAAAATGTTGTGGCGCTGAAGAACTCACGCCCGGTCTACTTTTCCGGCGAATGGGTCGCCTGTCCGATTTACAATGGCCAGATTCTCCAGCCCGGCATGGAGATTCAGGGACCGGCGATTCTGGAATATCTGGATTCGGTGGCCGTACTCCCGCCCGGCGCACAGGCAACTATTGATACGCGGGGCAATCTTATTATACACGGAGGACGGTAATCAGGCGGCATCAGTGCTAGCTGTGCAGGAGGATGGTCATGCAATCGAGTGCATTTGAAAAGGCAGGCGACAGCATCAAAACCCGGGTCGGACTCGATCACATCACCTTTGAAGTCTTGCGGAATCTGTTTGAATATACCTGTGAGCGGATGACGGCGGTGCTGCAGCGCGCCTCGTTCTCGCCTATTCTGTCCGATATGGTTGATTTCTCCAACGCCATTTATGACCCGGAGATGCGGCTGCTGAGTCAGGCCGCCAACGTTCCCGTTCACCTGGCGGCCATGAAGTTTTCGGCCCATGCCGTACGGGACGAGTTCGGCATTGACAATATGCAGGACGGCGACATCTATGTGGTCAACGACCCCTACCGGGGTGGCACCCATATTAACGATATCTCCTGGATCAAGCCTGTTTTTTACAAGGGCACGGAACTGTTGGGCTTTGCGGTCAGCCGGGGCCACTGGATGGACTTTGGTGGTGGGGCGCCGGGCGGCCAGGCGTGGGGAACGCATATTGCGGAAGAAGGACTCCGCCTCCCGCCCATCAAAGCCTTTGAACACAATGAGATCAAACCGGAAATCCTCAAGATTCTCCTGGCCAATACGCGTACCCCGCATTTTATCCAGGGTGACCTCCAGGCCCATGTCGGCTGTCTCAAAGCCGCGGAAGAGGAGCTGCAATCCGCAGCCGAGCGATATGGTCTGGAGACCGTCAAGGCCGCCATGGCCGAGCTGATCGCCTATACCGAGCGGATTGTCCGCAAGAGAATTGAGAGTATCCCGGACGGGGTGTATAGCGGCGAAGATTATGCGGATACCGACGGCCAGACTGATGAGCCCGTCAAAGTCAAGGTGACCCTGACGGTCAAAGGCTCAGATATTACCGTAGACCTGATCGGCTCCGACCCCCAATGTCTCGGCGCTATCAACTCGCCCAAGGCCAATACCCATTCCGCAGTCTTTTACTCGTTGCAGTTTTTCCTGGAACCCAGTGCGCCGCAAAACGAAGGCATGTTCAACCCGATCAGCGTCGTCCTGCCTGACGACTGCTGGCTGAACCCCAAATGGCCGGCTCCCACCATCGGGTGTACGGTTCTGGCCGCCCCGAAAGTCGCCAGCGCAGTGTGGCAGGCTATTGCCAAGGCCCTGCCTGACCGCGCAGTCGGTTCCGCGTGTGGCGATTGCAATTGGTTTGTGTGTGGCGTGCGCGATCCGGCTGGAAAAACCGACGTTTTCTCAGACCTGCCGGCCGGCGGCTGGGGCGGGACCCCGTTTAATGATGGCATGAATGTCACCATGGACCCGCTGGGCAACTGCATGAATATGGAAGCGGAGACTGCGGAGCTGATGTTCCCGATTGCGTATGAGGCTTTCGATATTCGGCAGGACTCAGCCGGGGATGGCCACCACCGGGGCGGACTCGGGTCTCATCTCAAAATCCGTTTTTTATGCGAAGGCGCGCTGAGTGTTGAAACAGCCCGCACGCGTGAGGGCACCCCAGGGGTGAACAGTGGGCGGCGGAGTGCGCCACAACGTTTATGGCACCTGTCTGCGGACGGCAGGCAAAAGATTGTCGGTGGTCTGACCGAAGACGGTCGGTGGCTCAACCCGCTGCTGCGCGGCCACAAGCTCTCCTATGGTGATACGTTCTGGTTTGAAACCACCGGCGGCGGTGGCTGGGGCAATCCGCTCGACCGTCCGACCCAGGAGGTGCTGGACGACGTGCTGGACGAGTATATCTCCGTGGAGAAAGCCCGGAGCGTCTACGGTGTCGTGATGGATACCGCAGCGGGGACGGTTGACGAAGCGGCCACCGCGACCCTCCGGGCAGCCCTGCGCACGGGCCACGCATAGCCACACCCGGCAACCTCCTCCCCTCCACAGGTCAAGCGGGAATGAGCAGCAATGCCGAACGCCGAACGCTGAACGAAAGAACACGCTCGGCAGTCTTTATCCTTTACCAGGAGCCGCTGCGTCCCGTTTGTACTCGGTCCGCAGCTCCGACTGGAGCCGGCCCAGCCGGTAGGTGTTCCAGTCCAGAAATTTCGCGCTGCTGGCCAGCAAGGGGTGGACCCTGGCGATCTCGCGCCACATGTCCTGGACAATCAGCCGGTAGTCCGGGTGACCCTGGGGCATGGTCCGCAGTTCGCCGATATGCACGGCTTCGCGCAGGTTCAGCTTCATCGTCCAGCGGATACGGTAGGCGAACGGCACGACGTACTGGGCCTGGACGGGCAGCTCGCGCTGGAGCTGCGCGTACAGCTCGGCCGCGTGGTCCATGCTGCGAATAAAGTCGGCCTCGAAGCCGGCCTCTTCGATCTCCGGCGGCGTGTCGTAGCCGTGGACGGTGGTGAAGTCCTGACGTTCCTGGGTCAGGATGCGGTGGCGGTGGAGGTCCCGGTACAGCCCCAGGTTGGCGATGATATCGAAGGTGTAGTAGGCCTGCTCCAGGGCGCGGCCGGGTTTGTCGCGGCGGTGGCGGCGGCGGCGGATGTACTCATCGAACAGCCCTGTGCGCTGCTCCGCAGACAGGCTTCTGACTGCGTCGCGAACCTGGTTCAGGGGGTGACGCAGGTGGGGATAGAGGATGGCGGCCAGGACCTTGTCCTCGGCGTCGGCGTCCCAGTCCAGCAGTTGGACAGGGCGGCTGGGTGCAACCGGCGTGGCGGCCAGGAGTTGGGCTGCGGCCGAGCGGGCGGCGGTGTAGGTGTCGGCAAAATAGGGGTTTTTCTGAGCGCGTTTGACAAACGAGGGGATCAGCGCGTTCAGCGCGGCCTGCATGTCGTGAGCGATGCTGCGGCCCTCGTCGAGCGGCTGCGAGTAGAGCTTGTTGAGCAGATGCTCAAAAGCCTGGCCGGTGCCAAACAGGCCGACATTGGTCAGCGTGGCGGCCGGCAGATATTGACGCAGGACATCGCAGGCCTGGGCTCGCACGGTTGAGCGATAGGCACCCTCGGCCCAGCGGCGCAGCTTGGCGTCGGACGCGGTATCGTTATAGGTGAGGGGGGCGCCCGTTTGCGGATGTTTCCACTCGACGCTGTCTATCGGCAGACTGCGCCGCATGAAGGCGATCATCGGCTCCATCTGCTGTGCATAGGTCTCGAACAGGCGGCGCAGGCCGGCGAGATAGGCGTCCCGGTGTGGCGAAGCCATGATGGCCGGTTCTTTGGCGAACAGAAACTCGCCGGCCTGATCGGTCGTGTCAAAACGCACATAGCGGGTCGATTTTTCCAGCGGGGCAATCCCGATACGGGCGTCTTCGAGCAGCTTGGCCGCGACGTTGGAGACGTTCTCGCAGGCAATGTGGGCGCCGCCGAGCTGGGCGACCGAGTCGTCGCCGTAGCCGATCAGCACCCGCTCATAAAACGCCCGGGCCTTGTCCAGCGCACCGGTCTGGTCGGCCTGGCCGAGCGGGAAGTCGGCCTGGCCCAGAAACTCGTCCAGGAAAATTCTGCGCAGGCTTTTGGACGACCGGCTGTAGCGCGAGAACAGGGCTCCGGCTACTTCCTGGGGGAGTTTCAGGCCAAAAATGGGCGCGTTCAGGTTGGTGAAAAAAGGGGCCAGGCGGTCATGCTCGGTCGCGGACAAGGTGTCGCTCATCACTCCAGCTCGAGCAGTAACTCTCCCGCCTCAACGGCCTGGCCTTCGGCGACGAGGATGGCTTTGACCGTACCGGTCGTTGAGGCGCGCACCTCGTTTTCCATTTTCATGGCTTCCATGATGAGGACGCCCTGGTCTTGTCCGACCTCGTCGCCGACGCTGACCAGGATTTCGACGATTTTGCCCGGCATCAGCGAGCGGACTTCGGTGTCACCCACCCCGCCGCTGCTGCCCTCCCCGGGACGCAGGGCGCGCCGTTCGTCAAGCAGGCTGAACTGAAAGGTTTTGCCCTCGCACGAGACGGTGTACTGGTCGTCTTTTTCGGTCACGTCGATGGTAAACGACTGATCCTCAACCAGTAGCGAGTACATGTGGGCCGACAGCTGGCGGCCGTCAACGATCCGTTCCTTGCCGTCTATGACGATCCGATACACGTGATCGGCTTCCAGTTCCTGGACCTCAATCGTATGGGTCTGGTCACCGAGGGTTGCGATATAGGCCATGATTCGTCTTTCCGCGCGCTAGCGCAGGCCCTCGCGCCAGCCCGTCGAACGCCAGGCCGACACACGGCCGCCGGCGCTGTCGGGCTGGCTGCGCTGAACGGTCTGGTCCTTGTGATAGGCGGCCAGGGCGGCGGCCGACAGCAGGACTTCCTGATGGAGAGCGTCTTCTTCAAAGGCCAGGCCGTGGTATTCCTGGGGGATGAAGCCGGTGTCCAGGTCGCCCTGGACAAAACGGGGGTGCTGGAGCGCCCAGCGATGGAACGGGATATTGGTGATGATGCCCTCGACCGTATACTCTTGCAGAGCCCGCAGCATGCGCTGGATGGCCTCCTGGCGCGTACTGCCGTGGGTACACAGCTTGGAAATCATGGGATCGTAAAAGATGGGGACTTCCCAGCCTTCGTACACACCGCTGTCGTCGCGAATGCCGCTGCCGCCCGGCGTCCGTAAGACCTGAATCCTGCCCGGCGAGGGGAAGAAGTCGCGGGCCGGATCTTCGGCGTAGATGCGGCACTCGATGGCCCAGCCGCGCTGCTTGATCTCGTCCTGCTGTACAGCCAGGTGTTCACCGGCGGCGACCTCGATCTGGGCTTTGACCAGATCGACGCCGGTCACCAGCTCGGTGACCGGATGCTCGACCTGGATGCG
>JAAXHF010000268.1 GCA_012271025.1 Deltaproteobacteria bacterium
CAGTGTATCTCGTTCCTATTTCCGACAGCGGTTTGACATGATGCACGTGGATAAAGTCCTTATCGCTGCCATATGTGTCCCCGAATGAGAAGCCGCAAATACAACACTTCGCGCCGTAGTGGTTGATGCACTGCTTCCGGGCCTCGGGATTACGTTCGTATCTGTTGACAGTGGCTTGGAGTTTCGCTCCTTCTGGCAAATCACTCTTTTCGTCGATCTCATCGGGGGAGTAATTCGTTCGTGACCAGTTTGCAGGCTTCCGTCTAGCGCCGCGCTGCCGAGGCGGGTCGGACTTCTCAGCAGCTTTGGACACCGCTCTCTTAGCTGGCCGGACTGCACCGCTCAGGTAATCATCGGCCAGCGCTTGAAACACTTTGTTAATTTTTTCATCGGACTGAGGACCAAAATGCTGACCCATTCGGTAGCCAAGATTATGCCAAGTGAGCTTCTGTTTCAGCGTCTCTTCGCTAACCGTACCGAACCAACCAGCACGAAATTGGCCGCGGCGAAGATTATCAGGTGACTTGCGATCGTCTCGTTCGTAGGCCAACCGTAGAAACTGTCTCCTGATCTCTGGAACTTTCATCGCTACTCTCCCTCGTCGGGCTCTGGGCTGTTTGTCAGAGCAACATAGAGTCGCGATCTAAGTTACTCCCTCTCCGCTCAGTTCAGGAACGTGTTCCGCTTCGTACTGCTCAATCAACACGCCCAAAATTTCCATTAACGAGGCCAGAGGGTGAGTTTCCTCTTCGCCGACTTCGTCAATCAAGCCATCCAGGAAGGCAACGAGGCGGCGATAGTCGTCCTCGGAGTGAGGGACAAACACAGAATCTGCCATCTCGGGCCAGTGTGTGACGGCAACTGAGACCTCAGTCGAGACATCAGAATTATCGGTGCTCATGGGCTATTCCTTCCATTTGCCTGCGTCATACTCCGTATGCGTCAATACCTCCCGAATATACACCCGGCGTCGATTATAGTGCAGGGCAGCAATCAAACGCGCCTTGTTTCCACCAATGTTAAACACGGTGAGTTTTCCGACTCGGTCAGCAGACGGGAAGCTTCCTCGCAGTTCTGCAAAGGACGCGAAATTTCGTCTCTTCATCTCTCGATACCAATGCTCCAGAGCACTCCTGGTCTCAGGATGATGCTCCGCAAACTCATTGAGCCGCTTTCGAGTAATGATGCGCACGCCTCGACACTTTTGCTATTCAGTTTACGGGGGCGACTTGGTTCCGTGCCGCCGCATCAAAGGCTGCCTGTTCGGCAAACTCCCCTAGCAGGACACGCCGCAGGTGCGTTTTGTTGTCATCGAACGCAACGGTGTACTCAACGATTCCCAGCCGCGCCGATGCCCCAGGCTGTGCCTCACCGAGTTTGGCCTCGGCCGCGAATTGGGTGATGTGCGCCCGGTGCTCCGCCGTCCAGGCGTCGAAATCGTCTCGACTGATGGCCGTCTCTTGCCAGAAAGCCTCCTGATCATACGGCAGCTCTTGCAGACGTTTGAGCAGGAAGGCCCGGTCCAGAAAGGCCAGCAGGTTGCCCGCCTTGGGGCCTGAGTCGCGGTCGAGCAGGACGCGGTAGAGCGCCTTGAATGCCTGGGCCGGCGCAATCGGCGTGAGCCGGGCCACATCGAACACCGCAGTCTGTAAGGCGCTGTCTTCCCCCACTACGCCGGGCAGGCGGGCGGCCAGCCGATGCAGAAAGGCGCGCTGGCTGGCCGTCAGTTCCTCTGCACGCTCCGGCAGCGTGTCTTGCAACACGATCCGCTCCTCAGGGCTGGCGTAGTGCTCCAGCCAGTAGCGCGCAGCCTGCGCGCGGCGGGCGAGTTGATCGCGTTCGGTCTGGGTCAGCGGCGCGCCTTTGCGCTTTTCGACCTCGCTGGCCAGCTCGAGATGGGGCAGCTGGGCAACCGTTGCCACCAGCTGGAAGTCGGCGGCGTAGAAATCGCCCCCGGACACGGTCTGTGACAGCTGATAGACCCGCTTGTCGTCTGCCGAGACCTTGGGGTCGCGGTACGTGCGGGTATGAAAACGGTCGAAGTCGTTGAAGATTTTGATAATCGACTTTTCGTCCGGCGAAAAATTCACCGGCTGTTTGGGCTGGGTACGGATCATGACGAAGCGCAGGAGCTCGGGTGGCAGGAAATCCGCCATGTCCCGCGCCGACACGCCAATCCCCTTGGACGAACTCATCTTGGCCCCGCCGACCAAGAAAAACTCGTAGGGGATATTCAGCGGGGGCGACTGGTCAAAAATGGTTCGCAGACAGGCGGCCGACACATCGCGCGAGCCGCCCTTGGTGTTGTGGTCTTTGCCCGCACCCTCAATCGTAATACCAAAGGTTTGCCACTTGGCCGTCCACTCCAGCTTCCAGGGCAGCTTGCCCCGACCGTCAAACGGCGAGACCTTGCCGGCGTATCCACAGCCCGTGGCCCAGCTGACCAGGTCGGGCCGGCAGGTGTAGCGGACTTCCCTGCCGTCGTAGTCGCTGACCTCGGTCGTGCCGATCCGGCCGCACGCCTCACACACCACCTGAAAGGGATACCAGGTGTCGGGCCGCGCGGAGTTACTGACGGTCTTGTACACCTCGCGAACCTTGGCCGCGTTGTTCAGGATAGCGTCAATCGCCTCGTTGAACCGCCCCGAGCGGTAGATATCGCGCATCCGGTAGGTTTCGGCCTCGACCCCCAACTCTCGAAAGATGTCAAAAAACTCCGCAATATAGTGCTCGGCCACATCCGGCGCCGAGGAGCCCGGCGGCGGCGGCACCTGGCACAACGGCGCTCCCAGGTAGGGATGGAAAAACTCGGCGTGGCCGGACGGCAGCTCGTCGAGCGGGTCATAGTCGTCGACGCCAAAGGTATAGCGGACCGGGATGCCGCGATCCTTGAGGGTCCGGAACACGGCGTCGTGGATCAGCACACCCCGCAGCGCGCCGACATGCACCCGGCCCGACGGCGTCTTGGAATCGTTAATCAGCTGCGGGCCGGACACCCGCTCGGCGAGCTTGTCGCACCATAACATGAGCCTGCTCCATCCTTGATTGTCGTGCTGAGACGGTGGTTGGCCGCCGGCCAGACGGCCGGTCGCCGGATTCCACCGCCCCGGAGTCTAGGCAAGGCCGATTCGCGTGTCAATCAGCAGTTCTGACCAGGCTGTAACACTACCAGTCACAACGACGCTCGTGCTAGGATGGTGGGCAGCGTACACCAGAAAGGCTGCGGCCAACACCGTGAGCAGTGTGGAATTCCGTATTTTGCCGACGGACTCGCAGTCGGGCGTGGGCGATCCAGACTCCCGGCTCGCCCTGCCGGGCCAGCTCGAAGAGATTCGTCGCGCCCTGAGGCGCGCCCCGGCCGGCGCGCGTCTCGTCCTCGACTTCAGCGCCGTCCGACAGCTCAACAGCCTTGAGGTGGCCAGCCTGTTGCAGCTGGTTGCCGAGCGCCACGCCCAGGGGTGTGAGGTCCGCTTTGTGGGCCTGTCAGCCGGGCTGCGTCAGGCGTTCAGCGGTCTTGAGGACGACCTGCTCGGTCCGCCCCAAATCGTACACAGCCGACTGTCTTCGGTCGAACACCTGGGCGACCAGACCCTCGCCCTGCTGACCACCGGGCGTCGTCTGCTGGATATGATCGGTGAGCTGGCCTACTGCTTGTGTGTTGCCCCGTGGCGCGGCAAAGGCGTGAAATGGGACCGGACCGGGGAGCAGATCGTCAAGATCGGGATTGAGGGCATCCCGATTGTGAGCTTTCTGTCTTTTCTGGTTGGAGCGGTGCTGGCTCTCAACGCGGCCAGCCAGCTGCGCCAGTTCGGGGCCGCCATCTATATTGCCAATCTGGTCGGCGTGTCCATGGCGCGGGAGATGGCCCCGTTGATCACCGCCGTCATTGTGGCCGGCCGCAGCGGCTCGGCCATCAGCGCCGAACTGGGCACCATGGTCGTGTCGGAGGAGATTGACGCCATGCGCACCATGGCCCTGAGCCCGGCTCGATTTCTGCTCCTGCCCCGGGTCGTGGCCCTGCTGTGCGCGGTGCCGTGCCTGACCGTGCTGTCGAATCTGGCCGGCATTTTTGGCGGCTATTGGGTCGGCGTACTGCTGCTCGGCCTGGGCAGCCGCAACTATATCCAGCAGACCGGCCAGGCCCTGCTGATGAGTGATCTGGTGACCGGCATGGTCAAGAGCGTCGTCTTTGCCGGCCTGATCGGGCTGGTGGCCTGCTATCGCGGCATGTATGTCCGGGGCGGAGCAGAGGGCGTGGGCACCAATACCACGGCTTCGGTGGTGACCTCGATTGTGCTGTGTATCCTGGCCGACGCCGTCTTCACCACCATTTTTTTCTATCTGTCGTAAGGGACGAGACGAGCCATGCCGACCACGCCCAGTTCCGCACCTGCCTACGTCAGAGTTGAGAATCTGGTTGCCGGCTACGGCGACCAGACTGTGCTCAACGGGGTCAGCGTGCAGGCTCGACGGGGAGAAATTACCGTCATTCTGGGCGGCAGCGGCTGTGGCAAAACCACCCTGCTGCGTCATGTCGTCGGCCTGCTGAGGCCCCGCTCGGGCCGGGTCTTGATCGACGGCCGGGACGTCCACCGGGCGGGTGAAGCGGAGCGGGAAGCCATCCTGCGCAATGTCGGCATGTCCTTCCAGGGCGGAGCGCTGTTCAACTCGATGAGCGTGGAAGAGAATGTGATGCTGCCGATTCTGGAACACACCCGAGCACCGCTGGAAACGGCCCGGATGCTGGCGCGGATGAAGCTCTCGCTGGTCGGCCTGGAACACGCCGCCCGGCTGCTGCCGGCCGAGCTGAGCGGCGGCATGAAAAAACGGGCGGCGGTTGCCCGGGCGCTGGCCCTCGACCCGACCCTGCTGCTGTTCGACGAGCTGTCGGCCGGCCTGGACCCGGTGACGGCGCGCGAGCTTGACGAACTCGTCCTGCGCCTCAAAGCCCAGTTTGACATGGCCATCCTGATTGTGACCCACGAGTTGGGCAGCATTCAGATGATTGCGGACCGAGCCATTATGCTGCACGATGGACGCGTGTTGGCGGCCGGCCCCCTGGCCGAGGTCCAGGCCATGCAGCTGCCGCAGGTGCAGGCGTTTTTTGACCGCCGACCGCGGCCGGCCGGGCTGCGCCACGGGCTGCTCGAACGCCTCACCGACGGAGCCTGATATGGGCACAACCCGGCTCAAAGTTGGTCTGTTCATAACCCTGAGTTTTTTTCTGTTCGCCGCAACCCTGCTGTGGTTGGCCGGCTCCCGTTTTCTCCAGCCGGTCGATACCTACACCATCTACTTCGCCAAGTCGGTCAGCGGGCTGTTGCCCGGCGCGGCAGTCGAGTATCAGGGCGTCACGGTCGGCAAGGTGGAAGGCGTGTATCTGACCGCGGAGACGCCGCCACGCGCCCAAGTCGTTATCGCCCTCCAGCCCGGGACGCCGGTCCGGCGCAACACGATTGCCCATCTGGTCGGGTCGTTTGTGACTGGGATTCGGTTTGTCCAGCTTGAGGGGGGCTCGGTGGATGTCCCCCTGCTGGAGCCCGGTGGAACGATTGTGGTCCGCGAGGGCGGTCTTGAGGAGTTCAGGGATCGGGCCAGCGAAATTGCCCAGCGTTTGCTCACCACCCTCACCCGCATTGAACAAGACCTGCTGAGCCAGCAAAACCGTGAGGCTATCACCACGTTTCTCCACAGCATGTCGGTCCTGGCCGAGAACCTGCGAACCGCTCTTGACGAAATTGCCACGCCCGAGACCCAGCTGGCCCTCAGAGATATGGTCAAGAATCTGGCCGAGGCCGCAGCCGGGATCAGGCATACCACCATGGCCATCAATGAGGTCCGGGACGAACTCTTCCGGGATGGTCAGACGATGCTGGTCCAGATTCGCCAGACCGCAGAAATGACCGCCCGGCTGGCGGATGAGGTCGCCCAGCTGACCCGGCATATTGACGAGTTGGTGGTTGAAAACCGGTCTGAACTCCGCCAGCTGTTGACCAACCTGGCCGATGCCTCGTACGACCTCAAGGAGGCCAGCGATACGATCCGGACCGATCCATCGGGCCTCATCTGGGGCAAAAACAGACCGCCGCGAGAGCTGCCCGATCCATGATGTTACTGTGGATATTGCTCTGGAAAGACGGGCGCGCGGTCCGCGCCGCGCTGTCCCCGCCGCTCTTGTACGGCCTGCTGATGTGCGGCCTGCCGGGCTGTAGCCTGACCAAGCCGGCCCCCAGCGTCCAGTACTACGTCCTGGCTCTGCCGCAGCTTCCCGAGCCGAGCAGCCCGGCCAGCCCGACCCTGGTCGTCCACGCCTTTCGCGCCCATGACCCCTACGACCAGCAGCGGCTGGTCTACCGCTCCTCGCCGTATCAGCTCGACTTCTACACCTATCATCGCTGGGCCAGCGCGCCTGCGGCCCAGGTGACGGACTGGACCCGTCGCTATCTGCGCAGCAGCGGGCTGTTCGCCAAGGTCTTTCCCACCCCGGAGGGCGACGCCGACTACGTCCTGGGTGGGACGCTGCGCCACATTGAAGAGCTTGACCGCGATCAAACCTGGGAAGCCGCCCTGGAAATCGAGGTCTGGCTGACCCGTCCGCCGCAGCGCACCCCGGTCTGGTTCGAGTCGTACGCGGTCACGCACCAGGCCGCCAAGCGCAATCCGGCTGCGGTCGCCGAAGCCATGAGCCATAACCTCGGTGTGATTCTGCACCGGCTGGCGGCCGACCTGCGGCCGCTGGTCGGGGCCGAGTAGGAGCGCGGGACAATCAGCACCCCGATCCGACGCGCCAGACGCCTATCCGGCGTCCTCACACGTAATAGCGATACACGCCCTCGGCCACGCAGGCTGGTTTGGGCTGGCCCTCGACCTCAAAGGTGAGGCCGACCGTCACCTGCACCCCACCCTGCACGTCTTCGACATTGGCCAGAGTCGCCCGGGCGCGCACCCGGCTACCAACCGGTACGGGCGACGGAAAGCGGAGTTTGTTCAGCCCGTAGTTGACCCCCATCTTGACCCCCTGGACGGCCCAGATTTGATCCATCAGATGCGGGGCCAGCGAGAGGGTATAATAGCCGTGGGCGACGGGCCCGCCGAACGGCGACTCTTTCTTGGCCCGTTCCACATCGAGGTGGATCCATTGATGATCGTGTGTGGCCTGGGCAAACGCGTTGATCTCTTCCTGGGTGACGAGATGCCAGTCCGAAACGCCCAGCTCTTGCCCGACCAGGGCCGGCACGTCCTTGTACTCAACCATGCGCGCTGTCATTGCACGAACTCCTTTCTCACGCGGCGTCTTTTGTGACCTGTGTTCATCTACTACAGTTGGTGTCGGGCGAGCAATCGCCCGGTATGCTATGGGGACGTAACGGACCCGAAATCGAACAGGCACTATGGACACAGACCAGCCCGCCCAGCCACAGCCCGGCTTATGTCAGGCGTGTGAGTATGCGCGCGAGATCATCAGCGCCAAAGGCTCGCGCTTTTTGTACTGCTCGCGGGCGGAGGAGGATGACCGCTACGCCAAATACCCCCGTCTGCCGGTCCTGGAGTGTCCGGGCTACACGCCCCGTTCGGACGACTTGTAGGGGCATGTGGTTGCCCCGGATCGACCGGGCGCGGGGGCTAGTTATGAAGAATCATGCCCGTGTTGGGCACGCCGTTGCCCGAGGTCACCAGGGCAATCTCGGCATCCTTGACCTGATTGATGGCCTGGCCGCGCAGCTGACGCACGGCTTCGACAATGTTTTCCATGCCGTGGATATAACCCTCGGACAGGTTGCCGCCGCTGGTATTGAACGGCAGGCTGCCGTTCGGCCACAGCAGTTTGCCGTCCGACACAAACGGTCCGCCCTCGCCGCGCTCACAAAAGCCGAGTTCTTCGAAAGCCATCAGCACCAGCGGCGTGAAGTGGTCGTACAGGTAGCACACATCGAGGTCGGCGTGGCTGATGCCGGCCCGGCCGAACATGGCTTTGGCCACGACGGTTGATTCGGTCTCCCGGCTCTCAATATCCTTGACCACCCGCTGGGTATTCCACTCGCCAGCCCCGAACCCGCCGCTCATGATATACGCCGGCGTGTGTTTCAGGTCTCTGGCTCGCTCGGCGCTGGTGACCACCACCGCAGCTCCGCCGTCGGTTTCCAGACAACAGTCGAGCAGGCGCAGCGGGTCGGCGATCATGCGCGAGTTCTGGTGGTCCTCAATGCTGATCGGCCGGTCGCGCATGACCGCGTTGGGGTTGGTCTGAGCGTGGGTGCGGCAGGCAACGGCAATGGCGCCAAAATGCTCGCTCTTGGTGCCGTACAAATGCATATGCCGCCGGGCCGCCAGGGCCACCATCTGGGCCGGGCT
>JAAXHF010000216.1 GCA_012271025.1 Deltaproteobacteria bacterium
CACCGAGAGTGAGCTGAGCACAGCCCGCGCCCGGCTGAAAACCATTGTCGCCCGCCTCCAAGACCTGCCCGAGGACGAGGCCCGGGCCGCGCTCAGCCGGTTTCAGACCGACCTGTTTCAGGATTTTGCCGATGTCTGGAGCCTGCTGCGCAACAATATCCAGCCCTCGGGTCCGATCACCATGGCCGATATTCCGCCCCAACTCAAAAAACGCTTTGTCAGTCGCACCGAAGACAAGTTCCTGCTCCAGATCTATCCCAAACACAATATTCGTGAGCAGCACGCGCTCGAAGCCTTTATCCGCCAGCTGCGCGAGCTTGACCCGGATGTCACGGGCTCGCCGGTCATCGGTTACGAGTCGATTCGGGCCATGCAACAGGGCTATATCGAGGCCGCGCTATACGCTCTGATCGCCATCGTGCTCGTCACCTTCGGCACCCTGCGGCGCGTCACCGATACCCTGCTGGCCCTCCTGCCGCTGGGACTCGGCATGGTCTGGGCCGCCGGCCTGATGTGGCTGTGCAAGCTACAGTTCAACGTGGCCAACCTGGTTGCCGCCCCGCTCATCATCGGCATCGGGATCGAAAACGGCATTCACCTCGTCCACCGTTTTCGAGAGGACGACCGGATGACACCGGCCAGCCTGGTCGCGGGCAGTACCGGCCAGGCCGTGGCCCTCTTCTCGCTGACCACCATGGTCGGCTTCGGCAGCCTGATGATCGCCAAATACTATGGCGTTTTCAGTATGGGCTTGCTACTCTCGCTGGCGGTCGGCAGCGTCCTGGTCGCCTCTCTGGTTGTGCTGCCCATGCTGCTCTCCCGTCCGGCACACCAGACAGCGGTGGTGGGGGAAAGCTGTCGCGGCCGGGTCGAGGCTGAGGGGTGAAACCGAGCGTCATGATGACTGGAACCGACTTTCTCAGTGTGCTGCGGGCCGAGGGCTTCGATTTTTTCACCGGCGTGCCCTGCTCGCTGGTCAAAAGCCTCATTGCCCGCCTGGAAGACGGGGGTGGGTATATCCCTGAAACCCGCGAAGACGCTGCGGTCGGCCTGGCGGCCGGGGCCTATATGGCCGGCAAACAGCCGGTCGTGATTATGCAGAATTCGGCCCTCGGGGTGTGTCTCAACGCCCTGGCCTCGCTGAGCCTGATCTACGATCTGCCGTGCCTGCTGCTCGTGACCTGGCGTGGCTATCAGGGTAAGGACGCGCCCGAACATCTCATCATGGGCGATATCTCCCCCCGTTTGTTCGAGACCGTCGGTATTCCGCATCGGGTGTTGCGCGCCGAGACCGCTACGCAGGCTGCGGGCTGGGCCGCCCAGACGCTGCGCCAGACCAAAAAACCGGTCGCCCTGCTCCTGCCTCCGGGGGTGCTGGCATGAAACTGGCAGACGCCTTGGGGGTGGTGATTCCCCTGTTGCACGACGAACTGGTCGTGCACGCCAACGGTTTTATTTCGCGCGAGTCCTTCAACCTCGACGACCGGCCGGGCAACTTCTACATGATTGGCTCAATGGGGCTGGCCTCGTCCATCGGGCTGGGCCTGGCCCTCAACCGCCCCGAGCGGCGTATTGTGGTCTTTGACGGCGACGGCAATGTGCTGATGAACATGGGCTCCCTGGCGCTCATTGGCGCCACCCGGCCGCCCAACCTGGTCCATATCGTTTTCGACAACGAAGCCTACGGCTCAACCGGCAATCAGCGCACCATCTCGGGCCAGGTTGCTCTGAACGACATTGCCCGCTCCAGCGGTTACCGCCACGTCGCCCGGGTTGAAACGCCGGACGACCTCAGAGCTGCGGCAGGCGAAGCGCTCGGCCAGGCCGGTCCCGCGTTTCTGCTGGTCAAGATCGAACCCGACTGGCAGGAACGCAAAATCGGCCGGATCAGCCACGAACCGCCCCAGATTGCGCGGCGGTTTATGGAGGCAGTGCAAAAATGAAAAAAAGTCAAAAGTCAAAGGTCAAAACTTCTGACATTTGCCTTTCGCGTTTTGCCCTTTGACTTTTGACCTTTGACTTGCACCTCCCCCATGCAACCCATTCTCCTCAACCCCGGCCCGGTCAACGTCTCCCCGCGCGTCCAACAGGCGCTCTTGCGCGGCGACCTGTGCCACCGCGAAGCAGAATTCTCGGACCTGCTGGCCGCTATCCGCACAAAACTCCTGAGCGCCTTTGCCCCCCAGGACTATACCTCGGTCATCATCGGCGGTTCGGGCACCTCGGCGGTCGAAGCCATGGTGTCCTCAGCCCTGCCCCAGGGGAAAAAACTCCTGGTCATCAACAACGGCGTCTATGGCGAGCGCATGCTGCATATGGCCACCGCCCACCGGATACCGAGTGTGGAGCTGCGCTACGACTGGACAGAGCCGCCCGACCTGGGCCAGATCGAAGCCCAGCTTGAGGCCGACCCGTCCATCGGCGGGGTGGCCCTGGTCCACCACGAGACCACCACCGGCCTGCTGAATCCCGTGTCCGCAATCGGCGCCCTGACCAGGCGAATGGGCCGTGTCTTCCTGCTCGATGCGGTCAGTGCCCTGGCTGGCGAAGATCTTGACCTCGTTCGTGACCAGGTCGATATATGCGCCTGCACGGCCAACAAATGCGTGCAGGGCCTGCCCGGCGTGGCCTTTGTCCTGGTTCGGACGGCTCTCATGCGGGCGATGCAAGACCACCCGGCCAGCTCGCTGTCGCTGCACCTGCCCGTCCACTGGCAGGCTCAGGAACGCAACAGTGTCGCCTTTACCCCGCCGGTGCAAGCCTGCTACGCCCTCGACGCCGCCCTTGATGAGTTGCTGGAGGAAAGTGTAGCGGCGCGGGTCGAGCGCTACCACGCGGCCGCACAGCTGCTGCGGACAGGCTTCAGCCGTCTGGGGCTGCGCTTTCTGTTGCCGCCCAAGCTGCGGGTCAATTCGCTGACCGCCCTGTTCCTGCCCGCAGGGATGGACTACCACGACCTGCACGACCGACTCAAACAGCGCGGGTTCGTCATCTACGAGGGCCAGGGCCGGCTCCAGACCGGTATCTTCCGGGTCGCCAACATGGGGCATCTGAGCCTGGATGACTTTCGTCGTTTCCTGGACAGCCTCGAAGAGGTCCTGGGCTGAGCCGCTGAGGAGTGAAGCTACGCCATGAAAGCCTACTGTCTCAGTTTGGAAATGCTCGCCCCGTATCATCATGCAGCGGTCATCTCTCATCTCGGCTCCGGCGTTGGGAAAATCCTCCTCAATCCCCCTTTGAAAAAGGGGGAAGCCTGTCCTGAGCCCTGTCGAAGGGCGCGCTAGCGCAGGGGGATTTTTGGGCAGGCGAATGCTCTTCCAGAAGAGAAATTTACACTGAGGCACGACTCATGAAAGCCATCATTCTTGCCGCCGGCATCGGCAAACGCTTCACCCCCCCCCCGACTGGGGAGGAGAAGAGGGGCGGGCTGCCCAAGTGCCTGATCGAAATTCAGGGCCGGACCCTCCTGGAACGGACCCTGTCCGCCCTTGGCGCGGCTGGGGTTGACCGGGCGGTCGTCGTCATCGGCTATCGGGGCGAGATGGTTGAGGACAGGATTGGGGCACGCTGCGGCGGCGTCCGGGTCTCGTATATCACCAATCCCCGCTATGACCGGGGGGCGATCCTGTCGCTGTGGAGCGCCCGCGAGGAATTTGACGACGATCTCCTGATCATGGACGCCGATGTCCTGTTCCCGACCGCCATGCTGCGCCGGCTGATCGAGTCGCCCCAGCCGAACTGCTTTCTGCTCGACGCCAGCGCCACCAATACCGGCGAAGAACAAATGCTGCTGACCCGGGGCGGACGGGTGCTGACCATTATCCGGGGCGGGTCCGGGGAGTACGACCTGATTGGCGAGTCCATCGGCTTTCTCAAGCTCGGCCAGGCTGACGTGCCGCTCCTGCGGGCCATCCTGGACGACCACATCGCCCGCGGACAGGACACCATCGAGCATGAAGAGGTCTACCCGATCTTTCTCCGCCAGCGCTATGTCGGCTTTGAACGGGTCGAAGATCTGCCCTGGATAGAGATAGATTTTCCCCAGGATTTGGAGCGGGCAGAACGCGAAGTGTTGCCGCGTATTGTGACCCTCGATCAGTCCTAGAGCGGTCTCCGTGCGGCTTCCCGTCGCCACCCAGCTGTTCGTGATGTCCAATCGAACCAAATCCGATCACGCATATCTTTTGCTCCCCTCCGCCCTCGCTCCCCTCACCCGCCTGTCCCCACCAGTGCTGGCGGGTCTGTTTGTGCTGGTGGCCGGCCTGATCTTCCTGTGGCGGCTGGGTGAAGGCCCGATTTACCGGACCATGGAGGGGCGGGAGGCCCTGGTCATGCAGGAGATGCTGCGCACCGGCAACTGGGTGCTGCCCCTGCGCAACGGGGAGACCATTCCCTCCAAGCCGCCCCTGTTGCACTGGCTGGGCGCCGGCGTGGCCCGAATGGGGTTCATCCTCTCTTCCTCTTCAGAAGGTCAGGATGAACCCCATTTGCTGAGCGGCGGGATGTCGGAATGGGCCGCCCGCCTTCCGGGCGCTCTGTTTTCGGCCCTGAGCGTCGGCCTGACCTGTTTGCTCGGCTGTCGGCTGGCCAACCGTGAGGTCGGCATCCTGGCCGCCCTGCTTGTCCTGACCACACCCATGTGTGTCGAAATGGCCCGCGAGGCCTGGGTCGATCCGGCTCTGGCCTTTTTTGTGCTGGCCGCCCTGACCAGTTTCGCCTGGATGTATGAAGCCGACGAATGGCGGGGCTGGCGCAGCCTGGCCTTTGGCCTGTCCCTGGCCGGCGCCTGCCTCAGCAAGGGACCGGTCGGCATCATCCTGCCCGGCGTGGTGATCGGGCTCTATCTCGCAGCCCAGGGGCAACTGTCGCGCGTCCGCCAGCTGCTCAGCCCGGGCACCGTTGTGGTGGGCGTCGGCCTGCCGCTGAGCTGGTACGTGCTGGCGCTCGACCAGGAGGGCTGGGCCTTTTTTCAGAAGCAGCTGCTCCAGGAAAACGTCCTGCGCTTCACCTCCGGGTCGGGCAAACGGATTCCTTCCTCGGCCTTTTTTTTCCCGCCCTTCGTGCTGGGCGGCCTGCCCTGGAGCCTGCTGTTCGGCTTTGGTGTGTGGCACTTTGTCCGCCAGGCGCCTATCCGGGAAAAGGGGGTGCTGGCTCTGGTGTGGTGCGTGGCGATCATGGCCTTTTTTTCGGTCGCGGCGGGCAAGCGGGACGTGTATCTGCTGCCCCTGTATCCGGCCATGGCGCTGTTTGCTGCGGAATGGGGCTGGGCACGGGTTCCCGGCCGGGCGGACCCGCTGCCCCGGTGGCTGGGAACGGGACTTGTCCTGGCCGCCCTCGGCCTCAGCCTGGCGATAGTGTCGGCTGCGCTCGCCACCGCGCTCGGCGGCCTCAGCATTGACTCGGCCGCCGTGGACTCGGTGTTTGGCGACGCGAAGTGGAAAAGTGTGGCTCCCTTGATCCGCTTTGTCGATGAGCAGCCGGTGTATGGCACAGCTCTGCTCATCGCCCTGTGCGGGTGTGGCCTGGGTGCGGTCTGGGCCGCTAGCCGGGGCTGCTGGCAGAACGCGCTGTGGCTGGTCTTAAGTCTGCTGCTGCTGGTGACCGCCGGCCTGTATCCGTTTACCCGGGCCTACGCCAAAGAGTTCAAAGCTCTGACCGGATTTGCCGCTCAGATCAGCCGGACTGTCGGAGCTGAGCAGTCGTTGTTCTTTTACACCCCGCAGCCCTACTCGTCGGAGTTTGATGAATTTTCCCAGGTCTATTTTTACCTGAACCGTTCGGTTCCCCTGGCCCGGTGCGCCGAACAGGCCGACTTTTCGCGCTGTCCGCCGGGCTATTATGTGCTCCGCGAGCGACACTGGCGGCCGCTCCGAGCCACGCCCGACAGCCATCTGATACTGGACAGTCGAGGCGGTTCAGGACCGGACGCGCGACCCCATCTGGTCCTGGTTCGCCGGGATTGATAGAAGGAGCAAGCGATGAGTCTCAATGAATGGGTCGCGCTGCTCGGTGGTCTGGCTCTGCTCGGTGGTCTCGTCCTGTTCTTTTGGAAAGCTGTCCACTACAACTGAGCCGGCCCATAT
>JAAXHF010000028.1 GCA_012271025.1 Deltaproteobacteria bacterium
TGGTCGAAGAAGCGGATGTTGTCGTCCTGCTGTTCGAGCGGCCGAATCTCGCGCTCGATAAAGGCGTCAAGCTCGGCCAGATAGGCCCGAATCTCGGTCGGGATCTCGAAATCCATTGGGGATGCGCGGTGTTGCTTCGGGCGGCATGCGCCCGAAGCGGAGAAGAAGGCCGCCGCTGCGGTTCAAGAACGGCTCAGAACCGCAGCGACGAAACGTAGTGCCTCAGGCGGCAATGGCCAGCTCGCGCTTGGCCTCGTCCTCGGCCGTGGGCTCCTCGACCTTGTACAGCTTCTGGCCGTTCTCCCACAGGATCTTGCGCCGCACCGACTCCTCACAGTCGGACAGGCCGCCCTTGATCCGGGCGTGGACCTCGTCGCCGTACAGCGAGGTGGGATGCGGAAAATCGGTCTCAAACAGAATATTGTCGGCGCCGACCTTGTCGATCAGCCGTCGCGGGGCGAGCTGCTCAAACCAGTAGCAGGCGTAGACGTTGCGGGCGAAGTACTCGGACGGCAGCAGGTCGAACTCGGGGTGCTCCTCGGCCACATCGTTGCCGTGGAACTGATAGTCCAGGGCTTCGAGCGCAAACGGAACCCAGCCGATACCGCTCTCGACCGAGATGAACTTGATGTCCGGGTAGCGGGCCAGCACCCCGGACATGATCAGGTCGTTCAACTGCATGGCGTTTTTCAGGAAGATATCGACCGACAGTTCGGTAAAGGCCGCCATCCTGCCATAGGACGCCATCTTACTCTCCAGCAGCCCCAGCTCCATATTGCCCGAACCGATGTGGAAGCTGATCGGCAGGTCGAGCTCAACCGCGACCTCCCACAGCGGGTTCCAGTGCGGGTCGCCCAGCAGCGGCTGGTCAAAGGACTGCGGCTCGCCGGTAAACAGGATGCCCTTGTGGCCCATTGCCGCGCAGCGGCGGACTTCCTTGACCGCCGCCTCGACATCCCAGAATGACAGCGAGGTGATGGGCAGCAGGCGGCGCGAGTCGGCCGACGCCCACTCGGTCTGCCAGTCGTTGTAGATCTGTACGCAGGACAGCATCAGCTCGGGATCGTTCAGCTTCAGGAACTCCTGGGCGCCAAAGCCGCCGACATTGGGGTACATGACCATGGCCCAGATGCCCATCTTGTCCATATACTTGAGCCGTTCCTTGGCGTCGTAGGCGCCGGGGTGCATCTCCTCGTAGTTCTTGGGCGGGTTCTTGAAATTGCCCACCCCGGCGGTGGCCGTCAGGCCCGGGGTGGCTAGCATCGGCGTGCCGCCCACAATCCACGACAGCCCGCCGTCTTTATTGGTCTCGATGCGCGGGACGAGGTCGCGGATCGAAGCCGGGGCTCGGCTCGTCCACAGGTCGGGTGTTTCCGTCACATGGGTATCAACGTCGATAATCGTATAACCGCTCATGGCTTCCCTCCTTGGTGCAGATGCGGGCCATCGTATTGCATGGGCACAGGATTGCAAGCGAGGGGTCGCTACTGGGCGACCATCCCGCCATCGACCGCCATGGGGTGGCCGGTCACAAACGAGGCGGCGTCCGAACACAGCCAGGCCACAGCCTCGCCGATCTCGGCCGGCTGGGCCAGACGCCCGACCGGCTCGGACGCTATCGCCGCCTCGGCCAGCTCTTGACTGCTGCCAAAAACCCGTTGGACCATCGGCGTGTCTACGCCGCCCGGACACACCGCATTGACCCGGATCCCGGCCTTGGCGTACTCCAGGGCTGCGGTCTTGGTCAGTCCGACCACGCCGTGTTTGGCCGCCACATAGGCCGACAGGGACGGCACGGCGACCAGGCCGGCGGCAGACGCGGTGTTCACAATCGCCCCACCGCCGTGGCCCAGCATGTGCTGGATTTCGGCCTTCATGCTCAACCACACGCCCTTGAGATTGATGCCCATGACCCGCTCCCAGGCTGCCTCGCTATAGTCCTGGGTGGACTGCATCTCGCCCTCGATACCCGCGTTGTTAAAGGCGCAGTCCAGCCGGCCATAGGTCTC
>JAAXHF010000387.1 GCA_012271025.1 Deltaproteobacteria bacterium
CCTCATGAGCGATACATGAATGCACCTAGCGTACTGCGTTCAGGGCGGCCTTGTCGAGCGGCTGTCAACGCTTGCTCTGAACACCGGACCGTCTTATGCTGGGCGCATGGCACGCAAAAGATACCCACGGCGGATTCAACGCAAACGTACCAAGAACTGGAAGATGCCGAAAAACGCCGTCTATGTCGGACGGCCCGGCAAGTGGGGCAACCCGTTCTTTCGGCTCAAGGAAAAACCTGACATGGCCGTTGACCGGGGCTTTGTGGTGGCCGTGTACAAGCTGTGGCTGAATGACCAGTTGGTCCCGGGGCTGGCCGCGCTTTTTAAGGGGGGCGATACGCTCCCGCCTCCACCCTCGGCGGAGACCATTCAGCAACACTTGAAAGGCAAGAATCTGGCCTGCTGGTGCCCGCTGGATGACGACTGCCACGCCGATGTCCTGCTCGCCGTCGCCAACGAAGCGGGTTAGGAAGGCTAGGGCTTACCACCAGCCCAGCTCAAAGGTATGTAGCGCGCGCCGCTTATAGTCGTACAGCGAGGTGCCGCAAAACCCGCATTTGAGCGAAGACCATACCGAGCGCGGGCGAATCGCCGCGTGGAGCGGCTTCATATAGTGCTGGTTGTCTTCCAGCAAATCCTGGGTGAGGGCCCAGCGCGTAATTTCGTACAGCGCATAGCCGCAGGTCGGCTCCGGGCAGGTCAGGACCATCCCGGCGATAAACGGTCGATTCGACATGGCCAGCCTATTCCCCTCCGGCCGCGCCCAGGCGTTCCTGCAAACGGTTCATGCCCCTGAGCCAGCGATCATAGTCGCCGGTTTTGCGTTGCATATACTCCAGGACCTGGGGGTGGGGCAAAATCAGGAAACGCTCGGCCCGCAGACCCTCGACAACAACCTCGGCCAACTCCTCCGGTTCTATCAGGCCGTCCACACTCGCCGCCCGGCTGCCCTCGTTGTCCACCAGCATGGGGGTTCTGACCGCTTGGGGACACAGCAGGGAGACCTTGATGCCCTGATGCGCGTGCGTCAGCGCCAGCCATTCCCCAAAGCCGACCGCGGCATGCTTGGTCACACCGTAGGAGGCCGAACCGATCTGATTGAGCAGGCCCGCGGCAGAGGCGGTGTTCAGCAGATAGCCGCCGCCCCGGGCAATCATGCGCGGCACCAGGGTGCGGGCCGCGTAGATATGCGACATGACGTTCACATCCCAGCTCTTCTGCCAGTCCGCATCCGCAGTTTCCACGCCACCGGTCGCGGCAATGCCGGCGTTGGAACAGAACAGATCGATCGGGCCAATGTCGCGCTCGGTGTGCTCAATCACCCGCGCCACGTCAGACTCTTTGGACACATCGGCCGTCATGGCGACCGAGCCAATCTCGGCCGCGACCTCAGCCGCCCCGGCCGCGTTCAGATCGACCACCACCACCGCCCGTGCGCCCTCGGCTGTAAAGCGCCGGCACAGGGCCTTGCCGATGCCGCTCGCCCCGCCGGTGACGACGATGATTTTCTCCTTGAGTTCCACCCCCAGCCTCCCCTACGGCCTCAGCCCAGCTGATACACCCGGGCGGCATTGCCGCCGACAATCTTGGCCCACTCTTCTTCGGTACAGTCGGAGAGTATGTCACCGAGAAACTCCTGGCTCTTGGGAAAGGTCGATTCGAAATGGGGGTAGTCGGAACCCCACAGCAGGCTGTCCACGCCAATGATCTCCCGGTCCCGAATGCCCATCTGATCTTCCTGAAAACTCAAAAAGACGTGGCGGTGAAAGAACTCGCTGGGCATGATGTCTTCTTTGAAGCGTTCCCCGGCAATCTCGCGGGCGCGCTG
>JAAXHF010000063.1 GCA_012271025.1 Deltaproteobacteria bacterium
AAACTGCCGAAGAGGCCGGTCAGGGCAAGTACGAACACCGCAATTTGAGCACTCAGGGAGTAGCGCGTCAACAGGAGGACCATCCAGTCAGGGTCGGGCAGGGTATGCCGTCGGTGAAGCTGGAACAGCAGGAGCGCCAGAAAGATGAGACCGCCGGCCCAGACTGCGGCGGCAACAAGGTGGGCGAAGTCAGCGGCGACGGCCCAGCCGCTGCCGGAGGCGGCAGCAGCGTGGCTGCTGGCAGCAAAGGTAAAGAGTGCGGCGGCAGTGAGCAGGGTGGCCCAGGTACGCTGGGGGAAGGCCCTGTGCCAAGTTTGTTCGCCGCCGAAGAGGAGTTCGGACCAGGCGCTGCACACGAACAGGATCCCGGCCACAAATATCCACAGATTCGGGCCGTAGATTATGGTTCCCCCCAACGCGAACCCGATGATCCACGTATGGAGCACGTAGAGAATTGACCACAGGCGGGGGGCTAAGTCGGGTGGAACGGGCCGGCGAAAGAGAATCTTAGCCCAGCCGTTGGGGTAAAGCAGGGGAATGACGCCCGCCAGCAGCGTCTGCCGGATAAGGAGGAGTCGACCCGGCCGGGTGGCGAGCAGGAGCTCCAGGAATCCATCAGTACCTTCGAGGCGCAGGGACTTGAACAGGAATTGCAGCCATCCGGAAGCCAGCAGGAGCAGAACGCCGACCAAGGCGGTTGATCTAGTCAGCGTTTCGATGAGGCTCTCGGGGTCTTTGCCGGTCCTTGATTGCGCCAGAAACCAGCGGACGGCCAGCGGTCCGGCCAGCAGAGCTGCGCCCAGGAGTGAGAGCCAGCGGAGGAAGGAATCGGTAAGTGGCGGAAGCCCTTGTTGACGGTTGACACGGACTTGGACGGCAGTGCCTGCGGGACGGGTGCCGTCGGGATTCAGGATGGTGAGGGGGAAAGAGCCGACCCACTCATGGCCGTCGACGCTGGAGAGGGTCTGCCAGACGACGGTGTAGACGCCCGGTTCGATGCTCTCAAGCGGGAGGGTGAGGTGGGTGGGGTCTTCGGGGTCGAACTGCGGCGCGCCGGTTGGGATTTCGGTTCCGGCGGCGTTGAGGATGCGAGCGCCGGTGAAGGTCTCTTCCAGCGGTTCGCTAAACCAGAACTGGATGGCTTCGGGCGGCTGGGTGAGTTCTGCGTTTGGTTGGGGGTCGGCGCGCACGAGCAGGGCGTGGGCCCGGACGGCCGCGGGCGACAGCAGGAGGGCCAGAGCCGCGGCAGACCACGCCAGCAGCAGGCCCGCTGCTATCATCTTTTTGGCGGCCGCCCCTATTGGCTTGGCCGCGCCATGCCAGGGAGGCTTTGACATCGTGCAGCTAACTGTTCTTTCCGCTCAAGCTGCGCGAGTTGCTCGGAGACTGGCTCTCGCCCAACCCTTTGCGTTTTCGGGCCAGGAGAAATGCGCCGAGAAGCAGTAGAACCGGTACGGAACTGCCCATGCAGGGAATCCCCGGTCTTTGGTCAGACTGGTCTGGGGGCAGCTCGGACTCATCTGAAGCCTGGTCGGATGCCGATGGCGTCGATTCAGTGTCAGCGCTTTCCGGCGTGGCTGTATCCGTGGGCGAAGGCTGGTCGGCCTCTTCGGTGGCAGTTGGCGCAAGTGTTGAGGCGGCTGTCGGTGTTGCCTCCGGCTCAGGTTCGTCAGCCTGAATGGTGAACTGGAACTCGCCTTCGGCGTCATCACCGTCATCGGCGGACAGGGTACGCCAACGCACAGTGTAAACGCCGTTGGGCAGGTCGGATTGGAGCGAGACGGTCATTAACTCGCGGTTGTCATCGTCGATGGCGGCGT
>JAAXHF010000632.1 GCA_012271025.1 Deltaproteobacteria bacterium
CTGGTATCCGGTCGATCCCTGGGAGCTGCGCCAGATGTGGGTGCTGGAAAACATCCCCAAAGCGTCCGACCACCCGTACAGCAAACGCCTGCTGTATATCGACCGGCAGATGTTCGTGCCGGTCTATATGCTGGCCTATGACCGCAGCGGAGCCCACCACAAGACCCTGTTCGAGCTGTACGGCAACCCGCAGTTCAACCCCGGCAACGAACACGTCCGCGCCCCGATGTGGATCGGCGAGTCGATGATCGACTACGAGAACAACTTCGCCTCAATGACCGAGGTGGACAAGGTCGTCTACGACCAGCCCCTGCCCGACGACTTTTTTCAGCTGAACCAGATTGTGGCCCGCGGCCGCTAGGGCAAGGTGAGCGGATGCGGCACAACACTCCCCTCGGACACCCGAGCCCCGTCCGGCCAGCCCACATCCTGCTGGCCGGGCTGGCCCTCCTCGTCTCTCTCTCCCAGGCCCAGGCTCAGTTCACCGCCGAGCCGCTGTCCTTCTCCGGCAACATCCAGACCCAGCAGATCTTCCGCCATCCCGAGGTGGACAAGTGGTCGATCGTCCAGCAGCGCAACACCGTCCGCCTGCGGCTGGAGTACGACTGGATTCGGAGCGGCCGGCTCATCGACCGCTTCGACCTGCCGTGGATCAAGTCGGCCCATTTCGTCGGCCTGTACCGCGGCTCGTATGACAGCGTGTACGACTTCCGACCCGGCCCCCGCCTGGAGGTCTTTCCCTACAAGGGTCGGGCCGGGCGGGGTCAGCGCCTGGCCGAACTCGACACCAAGGCCGCCCAGGCGCTGCGCTTTGAGAGCGTCTTCCGCGAGGTGTACACCGATGTCGAGCTGGCCGACCTGCCCCTCAGCCTGCGGCTGGGGCGTCAGATGATCGTGTGGGGCGAGTCGGACAACCTGCGCATGCTCGACCGCACCAACTCCCTGGACGCCACCTGGCACGGCGGCGGGGTGGGCCAGGAAACCTGGGACGACCTGCGGATTCCGTACTGGATGATCCGCGCCACCTATAATTTCGGTCAGGTCGGCAGCCTGAGCGACGTGTTTCTCGAAACCTACTGGGTGCCGGGTCTGTGGACGCCGCTCAAGTTCGGCTACACGCCGGGTCGGCCGTGGAGCTTCCCGTTTGCCAACACGCTGGGCGACTTCGAGCTGCTCAAGGGCACGGTGCTGGGCCGGCAGGGCGACTACCACAAGAATGTCAGCGAGAACAGTCAGGTCGGGGTGCGGCTGGGCGGCACCACGCCGTCGGGCCTGACGCTGACCCTCAACTATCTGTACCAGCGCACCGCCCACGAAGACGGGGTCAATACGGCCAGCCTGCGCGGCCGCAACCAGTGCCGGCTGGGCTCGGCCGCCTGTCCGTCGGTCGCCGCAGTCGCGGCCAGCAACACAGCCCTGCTGGCGCGCGGCATCCTGCCCGCCGAAGCGTATTATCCGTACACCCACACGGTCGGCATCTCGGCCAGCTATGCCGATGACACGTATACCGAGGGCGTGTTTCGGATGGAGACGATTTACGAGTTCGGCAAGCCGTTTGCCGACAAGCGGAAACCGATCCTGGTCCTGGACGAGGCCGGCAGCCCGGCGCCGAGCGGCCTGCTGGGCGTCAAAAAGAGCGACGTGTGGCAGGCCTTTGTCGGCTTTGACCGGCCGACCTGGATCAGAACCCTGAACCGGCGTTCGACCTTTTTTCTGACCAGCCAGCTGTTCTGGCAGTATATTCCGACCAGCACGTCTCGCTTCCAGGGCCAGCTGTCGGCAACCGACAAGGTCCGCAACTGGGAGGCGGTCGGCACAATTGCGGCCAGCACGCTGTATATGCGCGGCCGGCTGCTGCCGGTCGCCTTTTATGTGCTCGACCCGATGAACCACTACAGCTCGCAGTTCGGCTGGGTGCTCGACTACTACATCACCCCGCGACTGATCGTCCGCATCGCCCAGAGCTATTTCTTCGTGCCCGGCTATGGCGGCCAGGTCGACGAGAGCTGGGGCCTGGGCGGGCTGTATCGACGCTGGGACGAGACCGTGCTACGGCTGACCTACCAGTTCTGAGCGCGCCCGAGGCGACACAGGTGAACGCTGATGACCACCTCATCACGTCAGAGATCATCGTTCACCTTCCACAGGAGGAGCTATGGCAGAACAATGGACGCTGAGCGGTGATTATTTTGAATCGTGCAACTGCGACCTGGTGTGCGCCTGCCTGATCCAGGCTGCCCCGCCACGGGGGCGCTGCGACGCAGCCCTGGCCTTTCATATCGACCGGGGCAGCTACGGCCAGACCAGCCTCGACGGCCTGAACGCCGTGCTGGTGATATCGTTTCCCGGCCCGGGCAGGATGCGCGACGGCAACTGGACGGCTGCGGTGTATGTGGACGCGGCCGCATCCGCGACCCAACAGCAGGCTCTGGGCGCCATCTATTCGGGTCAGGCCGGTGGCCCGATGCAGATGGTTTCTCTGCTCGTCAGCAACTTCCTGGGCGTCAAAACCGCGCCCATCCGCTATGAGATTGACGGCAACGCCCGCCGGCTGAACATCCCCGATATCCTGGATATTGATATCGAGGCGGTCACCGGTCGGGACGGCAGCGAACCGCTGTGGGCGACCAACGCCGCCCATCCGGTGTCGTCCAAACTCGCCCTGGCCCAGTCCACGGCCTACCGCTACGCCGATCACAACCTGGCCTGGGACGTGAGCCAGACGAACGGCCATTTTGCACCGTTCAGCTGGCAGAGCTAGGCGCGCATGCGCGGCCGCGACAGCCTGATCATTATTGGCGCCCTGGTCGCGGTGTCGCTTGTGGCCTGGGTGATCACGGTCCGCCAGATGGGCGGCATGGGCCTGGGCCTGACGGCTCCCAGCATGACCATGGGCCGACCCGTGTCGGTCGCTAACGCCGGGCTGTACGTGCTCCTGTGGGGCGTCATGATGGTGGCCATGATGTTTCCGTCAGTAGCGCCCATGGCCGTGCTGTTCTCGACCATTACCCGCCGTAAGCGGGAGCGGGCCGACCCGTTTGTCCCGGCCTGGATCTTCGTTGTCGGCTACACCGCAGTGTGGACCCTGACCGGCAGCCTGGCATACGCCGGAGACGTGGCGATTCAGGCGGTCCCGCGCGCGTTTCCCGGCCTGCGGACCTACGGCCCGGGGGTCGGCGGCGGCCTGCTCGTCCTGGCCGGCGTGTATCAGCTGACGCCGCTCAAATACCTGTGTCTGAGCCAGTGTCGCTCGCCGCTCGGCTTTTTGCTCCAGCACTGGCGGGAGGGCGCGTGGGGCGCGTTTCGGATGGGCGTGCAGCACGGCCTGTTCTGTCTGGGCTGCTGCTGGAGCCTGATGGCGGTGATGTTTGTGATGGGCACCATGAACCTGGTCTGGATGGGTATCCTGGCGCTGGTGATCTTTGTGGAAAAAGTCGTGCCGCACGGCGTGGCCCTGGGCAAAGGGGTCGGCCTTGTGCTGATCGGGCTGGGGCTGCTGCTGGCGGTGTCTGCCGGCGCCATCCCGTAGGGGCGGGTTTGAAATCCGTCCCCTACCCGGCAGCGCCAGACAACATGGGGAGCAGCGCTATGAAAGTCGCCTTTGGGAGTCTCCAGGCCAACGGCTGGGGCAGAACGTTTCTGCGTCACCTGGGCAAGGAAATCAGGGCAAGCCTGCCCGACGAACCCGGTCCGGTGCTGGAGCGGGTGCGGGGTACGGCACAGCAACTCTTTGACGCCGAGAGCTCGTCGCTGCCGGATAAACCAGGCCGCATGATTCTTGCCATGTGCGTGGTCGTCCTGGCCGCCTACCGGGAACTCGGCACGCTCACCGGCGACGCGCAGCGCGCCTACAGTCTGGTCGAAGCGGCTTTTCGCAAGTCGTATCAAACGCTCTTCAGGCTCATGTACCGCGCCCTGCTCGTTTTTCGCGATCCGGTCCGGCGTCTGTCGGCCCTGGATCTGGCGAAAAACGGACACAGGATGATGGGCGCGAGCATGGGCTTTGGCCAACACACGGACGCCGACAGCACGACCATGATCGTCAGCCGCTGCGCCTTCCACCAGTTTTTTGTCGAGCATGGCGAGCCGTCTCTGACCCGCCTGATCTGTGCCTGGGACAGAAACTGGATGGATGTCCTCAACGCCTCCAAGCGACCGGTTCGCGTCGAACGCCCGCACACGATTTCAACCGGGGCGGAGACGTGTCACTTTCGTTTTGTTCGAGACCCGGACAAGCGCGACACAAGGACCCACGACGTTATTGACGACGCCCCCCTCAACACGATAGGGAACGGAAAACGGGAATAAAGGAAGGAGCTTTGCATGGCCTACGATGTGTTGATTAAAAACGGGACGATTGTGGATGGGACGGGAGCCCCGCGCTACCGCGCGGATGTGGCGGTAGCCAACGGCAAAATCGCCGCCATCGGCAAGATCACCGACGGCGCGAAAAAAGTCATTGACGCCTCGGATCTGGTCGTGACACCCGGCTTTTTCGATCCCCACACCCATTACGACGCCCAGATCTGCTGGGACCCGGTCATCACCTGTTCGTCCTGGCACGGAGTCACCAGCGTCATCATGGGCAACTGTGGCGTGGGCCTGGCGCCGTGCAAGCCGGACGTGCGGGAAATCGCGGCCTGGGATCTGGTCAACGTCGAGGCGATCCCCTTTGAGGTCTTGGCCAAAGGCGTGACCTGGGACTGGGAAACCTTTCCCGAATATATGGACGCCGCCGCCAAGCGCGGCTCGGGCATTAACCTCGGCTTCATGGCTCCGCTGACCCCCTTCCGCCACTATGTCATGGGCGAAGAGTCCATGGACCGGGCGGCCACGCCGGAAGAAACAACCCAGATCGCGGCCCTGCTACGGGGGGCGATGGAGGCCGGCGCGTTCGGTTTTTCGACCACCAACGGTCCCCAGCATATCGGCTATCAGGGTCGGCCGCTGGCCTGTCGGCTGGCCAGCCGGGACGAGCTGGCGGCCTACGGCGGGGTGCTGAGAGACCTCGGCCGGGGCACGATTGAGCTGGCGCTCAACGACAACCCGGGTGTGGTGTCCGAGAGCGACTATGCGCTGCTGGACCATCTGGCCACCTCCAGTCAGCGGCCGGTGACCTGGCTGGCCCTGCTGTCGCGGGACGACAAGCCCGATGTGTGCATGGATACCCTGGAGCGGACCCTGCCGCTGATCAAGCGCGGCGTCGTGCCCCAGGTCTCGCCGCGGCCGCTGAGCGTGCAGATCAACCTGCGCAACCCGTTTATCTTTGCCAACCTGCCGTCGTGGAACCCGGCCTTCAACCGCACGGCCGAGGAGCAGATCGCGCTGTACCGCGAGCCGGCCTTCCGTCAGGCATTTCGCAAGACCATGGACGAGCCCCGGGTTTTTGCCGGCCAGTGGGACCGGGTGATTGTCCACGAGGCCACGAAGCCCGAGCTCAAACAGCACGAGGGCAAGACGGTCGCCGACGTGGCTCGGGAACGCGGCGCCGATGGGCTTAACACCTTCCTGGATCTGGCCATCGAGGACGGGCTGGCCATGCAGTACGTCATGTACCTGTTCAACGCCAGCGAAGAACGGGTGGCCGAGCTGATCAACCACCCGAACACCCTGATCGGACTGTCGGACGGCGGTGCTCACGTTGACATGCTGTGCGACGCTGGCTACTGCACCTACCTGCTCGGCCACTGGGTCCGGGAAAAACAGGCCATCACGCTGGAGCACGCGGTTCGGCGGATCACCTCGGAGCCGGCCGGCTTCTTCGGCATGCACGACCGTGGCAGCCTGGAACAGGGCAAGGCCGCCGACATCGCCATCTTTGACCCCGAGACCATCGGCTCACCCAAACGGCCCGAGATGCGCCACGACCTGCCGGGCGGCGGCCGGCGTCTGGTCATGCCGGCCCACGGCGTGCTGCATACCATCGTGAATGGCCAGGTCTTGTACCAGGACGCCCAGCATACCGGGGCGATGCCGGGTCAGGTGCTGCGCTCACACGCCTAGGCGGCTGTCCGCACCACCCTCCCAAAAGGCAGGGGCTGAACGGCTCCCTGCCTTTTCTTTTTGCAGGAGGATCGCATGCCGATAGGGAAGACAGGGATCGGGGGACTCATCGGGGCGAGCCTACTCGGGCTGGCCGCCTGCCAGCCGCCGCCGGAAGAAGCCGCGCCCGAGCCACAGCTGAGCCCACGCCAGGCGTGCTATGAGGCCTGCACCAAAACGGTTGACGCCAGCCGGGCCGCGTGTCGGGACGAGTTGCTGGAGCAGGGCGCGCTGGATCGGCTGATGGACTGCAATGTCACCGCCGACCAGGAGCTGGCCGACTGCCGGGCCGGCTGTCAGGAACAGTCCTAGCATGTC
>JAAXHF010000583.1 GCA_012271025.1 Deltaproteobacteria bacterium
GAGTGCGAGCGGCTCGGCATCGTCAACCGGGTGGTGGCCGACGACGAGCTGCACGCCGAAGCCCTGGCCCTGGCCAAACGGATTGCCGCCGGACCGCCCATCGCCATCGGCTATATGAAAGAAAATCTGAACCGGGCGGTGAGCCAGGACCTGCGCACCTGTCTCGACATGGAGGCCGACCGCCTCATCCGCGTCCAGCAGACCGAGGACTTTCGGGAGGCGGTCAGGGCTTTTGTTGACAAGCGACCGCCCACCTTTCGGGGCCGTTAGCGCGGGTCTACGCCTCAGCACCCCGTACGCCCGCACCAGTTGTCAGTTTCCCGTAGGTAACGCTGACGAGCAGGGACAGGAGGCCGAAGACAAAGACAATCGTGACAACCGTGGTGCCGGGAAAGTTGGTGCCGGCGATGAGCAGAGCCAGCGCGACATTCCGAATCGCCGTGGAGACGGCCAGCGACCGGCGCAGGGCAGCCGCCTCGCCGCGCATCATCACATTCCCGATCAGGAGACACACCAGAACGGACAGCAGCGCCGCCAGATGCGGCACAACCCCGAGGCCAACAATCTGCCGGGCTTGCAGGGCGGCGATCAGGCTCAGCGTCAGCACGACGCCGATCAGGGCGAGCCGGGGCAGGAACTGCAGCAGTGTCTGTGCCCAACTCGGCCTGACATGCTGGATGACCATACCCACACTCAGCGGGATCAGCTGGGCGGTCAGGAGGATCTGAATGACTCTCCAGGGGTCGATTTCCAAGCCGGCCTCACTCGGGGGCAGGCACACGGCGAGGATGAGCGGCGTGAGCGGAACGCACAGGAAGGCCACAATGAGCATCAGCCCCACCGCGTAGGGCAGGTCGCCCTTGGCCAGTCCGACAAAGGGCGGGGCGGCCGACGCGACCGGGACGGCGGCCATGACCAGCAGGCCGATGACGATGTCAGGGCCAAGCGGCAAGCCCTGCAGCGCGAGGGCGAACACGGCAGGAACGATGAGGAAATTCGCCACCAGGCCGCGTAACACGAGGTGGTACTGCCGGGCGACGGAGAGCACCGCCCCAAAGGGAGTGCGCAAGCCGACACCCAGCAACAGGCACATGAGCGAAATCAGCATCAGCGTATTAACAACGTCGACCATCGTCGAACCGACCTCCTCCTCTGAGAGCCGCACCTGGGGCGTGGCCAGCGGCCTCTCCTCATCACCGCCAGCACTCGGCTCCCCGTGCCGCTCCCCACGGGCCAAACACGCCGGGCAGCGTGGGTGTGCCGTGGGCCGACTAGGAAAATTTTGGCACAAACT
>JAAXHF010000568.1 GCA_012271025.1 Deltaproteobacteria bacterium
AGATAGGTAATATGGCCAACCATGCGAGCGACCGCCAGGCCGGCATCGGGTTTGAGGCCCGCATCGTAATAGTCCCCGTTATTCCAGGCCGGGTCGGCATAAATCGCCTGCCGTCCCACTTCGCTCAGGGCAATCAGCATGGGGCTGTGATGGGCGGTGGTCGCAATGGGAATGGCGGCTTTCAGCCGCTTCGGATAATGCGCCGCCCACTCAAGCGCCTGCATCCCGCCCATTGAGCCGCCGGCCACACACAGCAGAGTGTCTATGCCCAGATGATCGATCAGCCGAACCTGAGCCCGCACCATGTCCCCGATGGTCACGACCGGGAAACGCATGCCGTACGGTTTGCCGGTCGCCGGGTCGGGGTCCGACGGTCCGGTCGAGCCGTAGCAGCCGCCCAGGACATTACTGCAAATGATAAAGAATTTATTGGTATCAAAGGCTTTACCCGGTCCGATGCAGTCGTCCCACCAGCCGGTTTTGGCCTCGTCCGGCTGGTGGTAGCCGGCCGCATGCGCGCTGCCACTCAGGGCGTGCGTAATCAGAATGGCATTGGTCCGGTCGGTGTTGAGTTGGCCGTAGGTTTCGTATGCTACGGTCACCGGACCAAGGGTGGCCCCGCTGTCCAGTTGAAAGGGCTCGTCCTCAGCAAAAGTCAATTGCCGGGGCTGAACGAACCCGACTGAGCCATTCGTGCTCATGGTCTATTCCGTTACTCCGAAGAATCTGCCTCGCGCCCCGGGCCTACCCAGTGGCTGCGTGCAGGGCTTGTTCTAGATCCCAGATGATGTCGTCAATATCTTCCAAGCCGACGCTCAGCCGGACAAAATCGACGGTTGCTCCAGCACTGATCAACTCGTCTTCATTGAGCTGGCTGTGGGTCGTACTGGCCGGGTGAATCGCCAAGCTCTTGGCATCACCGACATTGGCCACATGGCTGTGCAGCTTGAGGCTGTTAATGAACTTCTCACCCGCGGCTCTGCCGCCCTTGATCTGAAAGCCCATGATTGAGCCGGCCCCCAGAGGGAGATATTTCTTGGCCTTTTCATGGTCCGGGCTGTTGGCCAGACCAGGGAAAGCGACGGCGTTCACGCCGGCATGGCTCTCCAAAAACTCGGCGACCTGCTGGGCGTTGGCGACGTGGCGTTCCATGCGCAGGCTCAGCGTCTCAATCCCGAGCAGAGTTGTAAAACTGTCAAACGGCGCCTGACAGCCACCCACGTCGCGCAGGATTTGCACCCGCGATTTGAGTATCATGGCCGTTGCGCCGAGGTTGGCGTATACCAGGCCGTGATACGACGGGTCCGGCTCGGTAAAATTCGGAAAGCGTCCGCTGGTCCAATCAAAATTGCCGCCATC
>JAAXHF010000454.1 GCA_012271025.1 Deltaproteobacteria bacterium
GTTCTGGCCTCTCTGGTTGCTTGCCGCCGTCTTCATGCAGCTCAGCTGCAACCCCTTGAAGAAACAAGATGCCTCCATGGGCACCTACGGGAAGCACTTTGCCCAGCAGGTGCAGGCAGGGACGCTGCTCTGGCTCGGCCTGGTTCTGGCCAGGGGATGGGGAGCCTGATGCGCATCACCCCGGCTCCTCCGCTCCGCACTGGAGACCGTGTGGCCTGTGTGGCCGCCAGTTCAGCCCTGCAGGACGACATCAAGCTGCAGGAGGGCATTGCGGTCCTGCAGAGCTGGGGCCTCGATGTTCAACCCCAGACCTTGGCCAGCCGACGTTGGGGCTACTTCGCAGGGCGCGATGACACGCGCCATGCCGATCTGCATCCGGCAGAACCGGCAGCGCTGCTCGCCTGTGCCCGCGGTGGATGGGGGGCTGCTCGGCTGCTGGAGCAGCCCATCCGCTGGCAGAGCGGCTGGCTGTTGGGCTTTTCCGACGTGACAGCTCTGCTCTGGGCCCGCCAGGCAGCAGGGTTTGCAGGGGGCATCCATGGCCCCTTGCTCACAACACTTGCGGAGGAGCCGCAATGGAGCCGTGACCGCTTGCGCAACCTGCTCTTCGGCAACACCGTCCCTGACCTTCAAGGTCGGGGTGGCGGCGGCGGGATGGGGAGCGGTCCACTGCTCGTGGCCAATCTGACCGTGGCCACCCACCTTTTGGGAAGCCGTTTCGTGCCCCCCCTCAAGGGAGCCGTTCTGGTGCTGGAGGACGTGGGTGAAGCGCCTTACCGCATTGATCGGATGCTGACTCAGTGGAGGCTGAATGGCAGCTTGCAGGGCCTGGCGGGTCTGGCATTTGGCAATTTCGAAGGGTGCGCCGATGAAACCAGAGACGCCTCCGAAAGCTTCAACCTTGAGCAGGTTCTTGAGGAACGCACGGCCGATCTCGGCATTCCCAGAGTGATGGACCTGCCCGTTGGTCACCGATCCGGAAACGCAGCCCTGCCCATGGGGGCGATGGCACGCCTGGACGGCAAAAACGGCCGGCTCAGCCTGCTGACCTGAGGGCGAGCACGGCCTCCGCCACGGTGAGGTCAAACGGTGTGGTGACCTTGATGTTGGCGGGGCCGGCATCCAAGACCTGCACAGGCCACCCCAGACGCTCATACAACGACGCATCCACGGTGACCGTCCAGCCCTGGGCAACCGCCTCAGCGTGGCCGCGACGCAGCTGATCAACGGCAAAGCCCTGCGGCGTCTGCGCAGCCCAAAGCTCCGATCGATCCGGCGTCTCACAAATCACACCATCAGATCCCACGCGCTTGATCGTGTCGCTTACCGGCGTTGCAGCAATCAGCGCCGTGCCGGCCTCCACCACAGCTGCACAGCGATCAAACAACTCCGGTTCAGCCAAACAGCGGGCGCCGTCATGAATCAAGACGTGGCGAGCCTGCTCCGGCAACCCCGCCAGACCACAAAGCACCGACTCCTGTCGTGTGCTGCCGCCCTGGATCCAGTGCACCGGCTTGCTGGGTGCATCCAGCACCGCAAGGATGGCCTCTCGATCGACCTCCTGGCCGACGATCCCGATCCATTCGATCCGCTCGGAACGCAGGGCCGCCTCCAGGGTCCAGGCAATGACGGGGCGTCCGGCCAACGGCAGCAGCAGCTTGTTGCGATCCGCACCCATGCGCCGACCGCTTCCCGCCGCAGCAATCAACAGATGCACAATCGACTCCTGCCCCAGACAGGCGTAAACGACCTCCATACAATCCTGTC